>CAYHQN010000001.1:0-94961 GCA_964358545.1 uncultured Tangfeifania sp.
AGGCTGATATAGATAGATATTATAAGTAAAAATCATTTTAGTAAAGTAGAATTATTGATATTAACCATTTTGAAGTAGTTTTTGTACCCTTGCCGTTAGTGTTTTGGAGTTATATAAAAGCAATAGCTTGGATGTTAATTCTTTGTTCAGAGGATTTAGATTATCGAAATAATACTCCTTATTCAGATATAATGTATCTAAAAATGCCCTCTCGGGAGATGCAATATTGACATTTCCTATTTGGCTTATGCCCTCTGTGGCAACCAGTATTTCACCCTTCACTTTTCGATAAGAATATGTTCTGTTCTCAATTTTAACGCTCCGGCTTAAATAGCTAATGGAGGTTATCCGCCCGTCATACTGAAAAACAATCCCCGCTTTTTGCAGCACATAGTCCAGGGAGATATAAGACGGTGTGTAGAGAACGCAAGCCAACTCTTCATGGCTATATCCGGCTTTAACATAGATTCCTTTTCTTGGACGGAGTAATTTCCCCTTGCGCACATAGTAATTCAGCTTTCCGTTTATCGAGTTAAAATTACTCTCTCCCGCGAGCATAGCAATATCTGTAAGAGTGAAAACACTCCTGGTGTTACTATAAATATTGAAGATGATATCTCTGCTTTGAGAATCAGACATTTTATTATTTCCAATGTTTAGTTCACAAAACTAAATTATTATTTTGAAATGACCAAATAAACGGTCTCCAAAACAGCCGTTTCCATCTCCGGAATTGAAAGTACAAGATTTAAAGGAGCACCCTGAAATTCATTTTTATTAACCATCTGTTCCGAAGAAAGTATTCAAAAACTACAACAAATCTGTAGTTGAACTTTCGCGGAAAACCATTTGTTGTTTTATACTACTCCATTTTTGACATGGGATAAAAAGCACAAAATCCAGTAAATAAATGATTTACTGGATTTTGATTCGATTTGGAACCCTAAAGTGGGTTGTACTGGAGTCGAACCAGTGACCCCTACCCTGTCAAGGTAATGCTCTAAACCAACTGAGCTAACAACCCTTCTGTTGAGAGGGCAAAAATAGGATTATTTTCTACAATATGAAAACGCCCCGCCGAAAAAGCGGAGCGTTTTCATATTGTAGTGCGATCAGCTTATTCACTGAGGAAAATATACCTGATCACAACCAGGGCAAAAAGAATGTACATCATCCAATGCACCTGTTTTGCTTTACCTGCTGCAACTTTGAGTATAGTATAAAAGAAGATACCACCCGCAATACCGATTAAAAGAGATCCTTTGATCTTTCTTGCCATCAGGACTGCAGTGATAGTCAGACTAATAAGGCACAAGAGCATGGAAGGATTGTGAAAACTACCCAGACCAATATTCCACTCGAAGAATTTCAGTGTAGCCATTCCTCCTGATTTACCAACCGCTTCGAGCGTAGGAGGAATCAAACTGGTTCCCACAACCATTATCTCCGAAAGTTTCAAACCAATAATGGTAATGAAGAGTCCGATACCTACCGTGATAGCTCTTTTTAGTGAATTAGAAAGTCCATTTTGCCGAGAGCATTGGATTTAGCATAAAACCCTTGTGACCTGAGAAATTGGCACTAATATCCTCTTCAGTACCTAAGGAAAGGTGTTCTGTGCAATTGTACCACAACTGAGGTTTGGTTAGAAACACGTATTTTGTCATATCAGAAGTTCCCACAAAATTATCTTCTCTCCAGAAATCAGCGAATCCTGAAAAGGTAACTTTGTTTTTAAGCATCTGGATAGCCCAAACGCCGGTAATCTGAAATGATGAACTGTTTTTGTCCTGGATGGTTTTATACATCGCCTGAAGGGTAAATACTTTTGAGAAATCCTTGGTATTCCAGGTATATTCTCCCCCCAAAAGCCATGCATTGTTGATTTGATAGGCTCCATTCAAAGGAGTAGATGTTTTGAACTGTCCAAAACCACCATTGTATTCAACATGCAATGCAAACGGACTTTTCCAAAATTTTAAAGCGCGTGAAATCTCCCAGTAAGCCATACTAACACCATGGACATCCCCTTCTCCGTAATTCATGTCTATAAAAAAGAAGCTGCTTCCCCATTTGTCAGGTTTGAACATCTCGACGTGTGTCCATGGGAACTTACGGTCTTTGCCAAGATCATAATGCAATTGGACATTCTGAGCTTTGATTATGGAAGCTGATACAAAAATCATTAGGAGTAAAAGAATTTTTTTCATGCGGATGTTTTATTTTTTACATATTAAAAACTACGCAAAAGTAAAAATTAATTTTCACTTTTGCGTAGTTGTATGGTATTGTGTATGTGTATTTTATAATATCACAATTTCTGATTAATTGATTTTTAAGTAACAAAGATTAACACTTAAACAGACCCGCTTTCTTCAATAGCCCTATTGAAGAAATGGTTAACGGGGAGCAATAACCGAAAGACCTGAGCACTCTTTTCAATAAAATTCTCCGAAAGCAACTCTTTCTCTGTAAGGTTCCGTCCAAAACCAAAGGATCGGTTTCTGATCAATGATATATGCTCCCAATATTTAGGGAATCCTTTGGGGGTTGTCTTAAGCGGATCGAAATAGTGCTGGTCAAAAGTAGATTTAAATGGCTCCTTTTCAATGATTTGACGATACTCTTCGGTGTGGTAATAGATCTCCTGTCGGATAGCGGCAAGGTGCTCAGGTAATGGCATGTAAACCCCCCCTGAGACGAAGTACCCGCCCGGCTGTATGTGCAAATAATGACTATCAAAAATAATCAAATCGGGGGATCAATGTAAGATGGGAAAGTTATTTTTGTATGAGGAATCGAGGTAGAAAAAGTGATAACGATTAAAAAATGAAGAAAAGTGTCATCATCGTAGCAGGAGGGAATGGCTCCAGAATGGGAGGTGGTCTTCCGAAACAGTTTCTTTTACTGGAAAATTACCCTGTTCTGATGTGGACTATTTTGAACTTTATCCACTATGAATCAATGATAGAGATAGTTGTGGTACTACCCGAACCTCAGATAAACTATTGGAAGGAGCTATGCCGTAAATACAATTTCACTCATCCCCATCGGATCGTTGCCGGAGGTGAAACAAGATTTCAATCTGTCAAAAGTGGAGTGGAGGCCTTGGGAATAACCGATTTAGTTGCTGTCCATGATGGCGTGCGACCTCTGGTGTCCCAACTTACCATCGCTAACTGTTTTAGTCAGGCAGAAGCATCGGGGGCAGCCATTCCGGTCCTTCCGGCAAACGAAACGCTGAGAACCGGAACGATGGGACAATCTCAAACCGTTGACAGAACCCGGTTTTATACCGTTCAAACCCCTCAGGTTTTCAAGGTTGAAATCATTAAAGCCGCCTATACTCAAATCTGGGAACCGACTTTCACTGATGATGCTTCTGTCGTTGAACAGGCTGGATACCAGATTCAAATGGTTTTGGGTAACAGGGATAACATTAAAATTACCCACCCTGAGGATCTTTTGGTGGCAAGTGAATACCTTAAACAAAAGAAAGGCACCTTCTAATGCCTTTCTTTTATCGGAAAAATAGAATCCGATATACAATGTTCCGGAAGAATCAAACCAGAATTATTGGTTATGCTTTATACAATAATTCGTTAAATTTGTAGACACGGGATTTTATACTTTGAGAAACAAACCATACATTAATCCAATTACTTGAAGAAAAATGAAAAAAAAACAGGAAGAGGGCAGAAGAATTTTTTTAAAGAACCTTAGTTTGCTGACTGGGGCGATGGTTTTACCAACCGGACAGCTTGCTTTTGGAAAAGCTAAAAAGCAACAGATGAAACTGGGATTTGTAACCTATTTGTGGGGCAAAGACTGGGATCAGGATACGCTCATTAAAAACCTTACTGCTTCAGCCATCCATGGTGTAGAACTCCGGGTGGAACATGCCCACAAAGTATCCACAGCGTTAACTGCAGAAGAACGCAAAACTGTCAGAAAAAAATTCGGCGATAGTCCCGTTCAAATCGTTGGCATGGGAACAAACCAGCAGTACGACTATCCGGAACCAGCCAAATTGCGTGAATCCATTGAACAAACCAAGGCTTTTTTCCAACTCAGTCACGACATTGGGGGTTTGGGAGTGAAGGTTAAACCCAATCAGTTCAGGGTTGGAATCCCGCACGAGAAGACCATCGAACAGATTGGACTTGCATTGAATGAACTGGCAAAGTTTGGAGCCGACATGGGACAAAAACTTCGGTTGGAGGTACATGGCAACGAGACGCAGGAACTGCCTAACATCAAGGCCATCATGGATGTGGCCAACCATCCGAATGCAACTGTCTGCTGGAATTGCAACTCCCAGGATCTTAATGGAAATGGATTGGAAGCCAATTTCAACCTGGTGAAAGACCGCATTGGCGATATCTGCCATGTCAGGGAACTTGACGACACGACCTATCCTTACCAGGATTTGATGAACCTGTTTCTAAAAAACAAGTACGAGGGCTGGGTTCTTCTTGAGTGTAGAACAGACCCGGCAGACAAGGTCAAAGCGCTGATCAGCCAAAGGGAGATCTTTGAGAAAATGACAGGAAAGAGTTGAGAGATGAGAACTGAGAGATGAGCGCTGAGAATAGTCAGATATTTATATTTATTTCTACCGAAGAAGAGAGTCAAAAAGCGACTGCCGAGGTACTTGGGATACTTGAAACCGAGATAAATAAGTGAGGGAAAAGGATAAAGGATAAAGGGGCATCCGAGCATACCATTAGTTTCCAGCTTTAGCCAACAGATTTTTTAAACTTGATGGCCCACATCATGGAGTCCACAACTTTATCCTTTATCCTTACTTCAATGAACCAAAATTTCAATCAATGAAAAACTTAGAGGATTGGTTCCATTGGATACCCAGGGCACTTTGCATTCTGGCTATCCTGTTTGTCAGCATGTTTGCACTTGATTCCTTTGCTCCAGGTTTAACTGTCTGGGAACAGATTGGCGCTTTTCTGATGCACCTGGTCCCTACCTACATTTTAATTGCTATTTTGGTAGTAGCCTGGAAATGGGAAAAAATCGGAGGAATCATCTTAATGGTAGTCGGGCTTGGATTTAGTCCATCCATTTTTTTATTGAACTACCATCGTTCCGGTTCAATTTGGATTGCGCTGGGAATTGTGTTAGTGATCAACCTTCCTTTCGTATTGACAGGAGCCTTGTTTGTACTTGGCCACTACCTCAGAAAGAGGTCGAAACCCTAATAAAAAAGGCCTTCCGGCCTTTTTTATTACTTCAGTTTATCAAATAGCCTCCTGAGGTTAACCTGACCGGCAATAATTGATTTTACCTGATCAATGGCTACCCGCTCTTGTTCCATCGAATCGCGGTAGCGGATGGTTACGGTATTGTCGTCCATTGTCTGGTGATCAACTGTCAGGCAAAATGGCGTTCCAATAGCGTCCTGGCGCCTGTAGCGTTTCCCGATAGAATCCTTTTCATCGTACTGACAATTGAATTCAAACTTGAGCTCATCAATGATTTCGCGGGCCTTTTCAGGAAGTCCCTCTTTTTTGATCAACGGCATCACACAAAGTTTGACAGGAGCCAGTGGAGCGGGAAGCCTAAGCACTACCCGGGTATCTTTTTTGCCGTCGCTGCCCTCGATCTCCTCTTCGAAATAGGAGGCAGACATAATTTGCAGAAACATCCTGTCGACACCAATCGAGGTTTCCACGACGAATGGAACATATGATTCATTGAGTTCGGGATCGAAATACTGGATTTTCTTACCCGAAAATTTTTGGTGCTGCGAAAGGTCAAAATCGGTGCGCGAATGTATTCCCTCCACCTCTTTGAATCCAAATGGAAATTTAAACTCGATGTCGACAGCAGCATTTGCATAATGGGCCAATTTTTCATGCTCATGGAAGCGGTAATTGGATTCGCCGAAACCGAGGGCTTTGTGCCATTTGATCCGGGTCTCCTTCCATTGCTCAAACCACTTTAGTTCTGTGCCGGGGCGTACGAAAAATTGCATCTCCATCTGCTCAAACTCCCTCATCCGGAAGATAAACTGACGGGCTACTATTTCGTTGCGGAAAGCTTTGCCTATCTGGGCGATCCCGAAAGGAATCTTCATGCGTCCTGTCTTCTGTACATTCAGATAATTCACAAAGATGCCCTGAGCTGTTTCCGGCCGGAGGTATATTTTTAACGAACTATCTGCTGTCGAGCCCATCTCAGTAGAGAACATAAGGTTAAACTGACGAACTTCGGTCCAGTTCCGGGTGCCGGAAACCGGACAAACAATTTCGTTGTCTTCAATGATCTGTTTCAACTCCACCAAATCAGTATTGTTCAAAGCATTGGCAAATCGGGTGTGCAAATCATTCCATTTCTGCTGGTTCTCGAGCACTCTTGGATTGGTCTCCCTGAAAATTTTCTCATCAAAGGATTCGCCAAAACGGACTCGCGCTTTTTCAATCTCTTTGTCTATTTTGCCTTCAATTTTAGCCAGCTCCTCTTCAATCAGCACATCAGCGCGGTATCTTTTCTTGGAGTCCTTGTTGTCGATCAAGGGATCATTGAATGCATCCACGTGGCCGGAGGCCTTCCAAATGGTAGGGTGCATAAAAATGGCGGAATCAATTCCTACTACATTTTCATTGAGGAGAATCATGGAATCCCACCAGTATTTTTTGATGTTGTTTTTCAGTTCAACCCCATTCTGGCCATAATCATAAACGGCACCAAGTCCGTCATAGATTTCACTGGAGGGGAAAATAAATCCATATTCTTTGCTGTGCGCGATCAGCTTCTTAAATAGATCTTCCTGGTTCATATTGAATCGTATTGTAATATATACTTAATTTTTAGGATATTATGAGCGGTTTAAGTCGGATAAATGACTATTTGACCTCTTCGAAATCTACATATTCCCCATCGTTTCTCCGAAAGAGTTTATCCTTTTTCTCCGAACGTTCTACTGTAATCTTTCCCTGAGAAGAGGGCTCAGGTCTTCTTCTGGCCTCTTCCCGGGCCTTCATGTCACGATAGATTTTATCCGCGGCCTTTTCAACTATTTTGGGACCAAAATACCTCAGAAAAAATCTAAATCCGTAATAGACAAGCAGCAGGATAAAGATGGTATCAATCAGGGTCCCGATATTTAAAATGATAAAGAGTGTCATACTTTAACCAAATAACAACAGCGTACAAAAATAGTAAATTTTCTTGGAGGTCAACCCGATTAAAAAGGACAGCCTGGTGCAGCCCTGGGTTGCCTTCTCATGTAAACTTCTCTCTTTTTTGTAGCAGGGTCCTGAAAAATCAAATTGATTCCCAGCCTCAGATTTGTGTTCCGGGCGGTTGTAGGCAGGAAAAAAGATGGGACATTGTCGGCAGCCGCATAAATCTGGACAGGTCCAATCCTGTAAGCGGCTGCAAAGCCAAGGTTATCGAAAGTCGATTCCATCACAGAATAACTGGCCGACATAGAGAAGTTCTTCGATATGCGGGCATTGGCTGAAGCCGTGAACGAAGTATGAAGCATGTTGTTAAACATTCTGACACGGGCCAATGCACCCAAGGTCACATCCTCACTCACTTTGTATTCACCGGCAACGTACAATTTCACAGGAAGCAAGGTGGAAAAACTTTTTGTACTCTTATCCGGAGAAAAAGCATCCTGTATGTTGCTGTATAAGTTAGAAAACAATCCTTTTACATTTGTAGTAGTAGGCGGAGTATTGGCAGGATCATTGAGATCAATTCCACTGTACAAGAAATGGCCATTCTCTGTAAAAGCATTGACATCCTTTGTCCAGGAAATGAATCCCAAATCAATCAGACTGACCGACAATTCCAACTGATCGCTGACTTTGTTAGTGAATCCGAGATCGACCGCGAGTCCGGGATTTCCGAAGTTGGCGAAATAGCTGCCGGTACTGAAATTATTTTGAGTAATCGTCTGATAACCATTAGGATTATTTAATATCTGGATATCGACAGGAGCCGAGATCATTGCTTTGCCTGTTGCTCCCATATCGATTTGGTTACCACTGCCGGGCATACCCCCAACAAAATTCAATCCGGAAGTTTTGACCCCGGCCATTCCAAAAAGCAATTTGCCGGTTATCCCGATACTTATACTCTTCTTCAGCTCCCTGGCATAAGTGAATGAAAACTCGCGGTAATGTGCGGCCCCTACACCAAAATATCCTGAATGATAGGTACTTCCCAAATATTGTGCATTTCCGTAATACAAAAGCTCAGCCAGGCTTTTAGCAAAAAAGGGTTCGGCGTACTGGCGTTCTGACCAGGAAAAAGCATAAAAATTTCCCTTTTTTTTATACCCGAATTCTAAAAGGGTCAATGCTGCCGACTCCATCAAAAAATTGTTTTTACCAAGTGCAGAGAGGTATTTTTTAAAGTCCCACACCATAGAGTCCGCCATTGCTCCGGTTCCGCGATGGAGTATATCGTTATAGCTCCAGTTGTTGGTATTGGCCGAAATATCAATCTTTGACAACAGGGGCAAGCTGATGTAGAACCCTTTGTCAATCCCGGGCCTTGCAGGATTAAGGTCCTTAGTCTGCGGAACCCCTTTCAGAAAATAGAGCGTGTTTGGCTGCGCTTTGACCTTGCCAACTCCATTCAGAAGCAATACCAGGATAATTATGAGCAGATAATAAGCCTGTCTCATATCTTCACTTTAAAAAGGTTGACGGGCGCCCTGAACCCTATGTAAAAAGAGATAGACGAATTTTTTAATACTGAAGCCAAAACACTCCCCTTGTCAGGTTTGTAGAGCGTAATCAAAAGATCTATTCGTATAGCAGCTGTAAGTTTAACAACACCCAATGAATCCAGTTTAAATTCCAGGGAATCTTTGGAAGCATCCATGACATCACCCTGTGGATTGAGAATTCCTCCAGTAAGATATTTGCTCTTACTCCTGGAATCAACCATGGTGGAATCAGCGAAATTTGAACCTCTGAATATCAGCTTATATCCATATTTCATTGGTGTCTCATTGATGGTCTTAACAATGACCACCATTGAATCAGTACCTGTTGTATTGAATGTCATGCCATTCAACGGATACTGGATTGTCTTAAAACGGATCGAATCATACGTCACAGGTGTGTTTCCGGTTTCCTTTAACGCGGTATAATCCTTCACGTAATAGCTCCCGCTTGCCATCGGCCGGTAAATAACCGGATTCAGTCCGGTTGGATCAGCAAATAGATCCGGATTAAAATCGGCCAAATTGCACGAACCAAAAAACAGACCAATAGCGCAAATCAGATACAGGACTCTACTATTTCTCATTTTTTATCATCATTTGATAGTTGGATAGAAAACCCTCCGGTGCAGCTACCAACCAATTAACAACATCTACTTTATCATCAAAATATCCCAGAACCGGAGGCATAAATTTATCCGATTGAAAATTATCAAAAATTGAACCATCTTTTCTTACCAGGATGCTCCTTTTATCAACTTTTGAAACCAATACAATTATAATCTCCCCTCCAACATTCAACAGAACCGGGGGCTGATCAATGTTCGCATCCACCTCAACAGCAAAGATCTTTTTCCCTGAAGAATCATATCTGGCAATCTTTTGCTTGTCGCTGTATAGAAAATCAATTCTGCCGTCTCCTGAAAAATCAACAGGAATAAAATAGTGGCCGGAGGAGTAGCTCCCAGTAGTAATTTTTTTGGAAGCGCCATCAAAGCCAAGCAGCCAGATCTTCCCATGCTCATTTGTTGTTACCATGCTGACCGGTGCTCCCTTCGATTTATACAGCGTGACCGGATTACGTGAATGAACAAATTCGTCGTGCATTCTCACCCGTTCCTTACCTTGTCGGTCGACAACATAGGTATGGTTCCGGTCAGAGTAGACCAGGTAATCTTTTAAACCAACCGTAAAATGGCGAACCGGCAATTCAACCACTCCCTCCGTCGCTTTGGCCTGCCAGCCTGAAATCATCTTACCTGTTTTATCAAAATTATATACTTTGTGATCGCTACATGCAACCATGAACCTGTAATCCCTTTTCCCGTCGTAGTCAAATGCCGCAACCCCATTGGTTGCCGGGGATTTTAGCCTCACGGGGAATTTCTTCGCTTCTGAACCATTTCCGCTGATCAGGTGAATGGCATCACGGGTATTGAAAAGCAGCTGTTTGTCTCCGCCTCTATTGATATCGATGGCGTTGATCTCTCCAAGTACCGGCCCATCGAGATTGATTTTCCAACGCTCAGAACCGTCTCTGTCAAGGCAAATAAGGCAATTGTCCTGATCCTGAAAAATGATCTCTATACCGCTGTTCTGTGACAGATTAGAGAAAATCTGACAGTTGCTCCTCACATTTGCTTTGAGCGGATACTGCCAGAAAGGAACAACAACTTGTTTGGCATCAGGACTTACAAAAAGTGCTGCGGTATTGTAAAAATGGCCATTCTCATGACCCCATTGCCAAAAAGTATTTTCCATTTTACCCAGACTTTTGTTCGCCTTCTCAACCCTTCTATAAGCCAAACTCCTGATAATTGGTTCGAAAAATGGGAGTGATTGCCCCGGAAGTGTCCACATGTAAAAATTGGAAGTTTTTGCCAGTCCGGAGCTTAATTTTGAAAAGGAGGGATTCCCTTGCAAAAGATCACCTCTTTGGAGTAAATTGAGGTACCGTTTAAGAGCGCCAGGGGTAGATCCCATCAGGATATATCCATCTCCGGCTGTCATCCACTTTGTTCTGACGGAGCCAAAATAAAGATCACCGGCAAGCTTGCCAAAGTAGTTTATCGGGACTTTCCATATGTTGTGCATCCTAGCCTCTGCGGATTCATCGTCCTGTGGATTTTGGCTACCGGCAGACCACTTTTTAACAGCATTTACCAACGGATCACTGGTCCCGGATTTTACCTTCAACAGGAAAAACCGGTTGTCGTTCCGATCTTCCAGGTTTTGATTGGTATAAATAACAGCAGCCTCGCCGGACCAGTTATCTCTTAAATATTGTGAGATATTGATATTGAGTTCCTTTGAAACCTCAGCAACCGCAACATTGTAAAGCTCAAGTTTGTTGTTCTTTTGAAGGTATTCGGTATAATCTTCGAGGTATTGAACCGGTTGGGAAAGATTTTGAGTGACAAAAAACGAGGTTGTCGACGGCATCCACCGAATCAAGGTATTTGTTATCGGTTTTTGCCTCTTAAAAACGTCGAGATAGCAACTCTCCAGACTATCAGTGACCGTGAACCCATTGATGAGCAATTGATTATCCTTTTGAATGACATCAACTTCGGTCCATTTTGCATAATTGGGCTCCAGCATGCCAGTGGCCAATGAATCCGAGTAAAAGCCAGACAGATAGGCAGGGAAAGTCCTGTGATTGATATACAGATTGATGTCGGTATTTTCAGCCGTATTTCTATTGATCCGACGGAAGTCGGCATCCTCCAGAACGGAGGGTTGATCCATTTGATCAATGGCCTTATGGAGGTTGAAACTATCCGAAGAGGCCATCAAAATACCCCTGTAAAATGTAAACAGAAACTTCCCCTTCACCTTGTTGGCACTCCACTCGTATTGCTGAACCGAAGCATTTTGGAAGTTTTCTGTGGTTGGAACTATATTCCTGTTAAGAAAATAGTTGCGAATCATGGAGTTGATACTGTTTTTTTCCGCAATGCTTTCAATTTCAAGCAGATAAAGATTAGCATTTGCTTCGGGGACAAAAAACAGTTCTTTGTGAAGGAGAAAATCCTCCCTCACTTTGCTTAGTTGGATCAAGGAATCCAAAAAAACAAAATCAGCATAAATTTCATTTACCTCACCGATATCCCGCAATGACTTCCAGCTACTGCTTTTGACAGCTCTTTCTGCAAACTCACCCAGGTTGCGGATCCTGACAAAGAAAGGGGCTTCTACAGGAACAGCTTTGAGTGGCGATGTACCGAAATATCTTGATTCCTTGGCAAAGAAGTACCACCCGGCGAAAATCCCTGCGATCAGAACAAGCGTGATAAAAAACAACATCCGCTTCCCCATAATTAACAAACTATTCCATCGTAAAAATAATATTTTATGAAGGATATGGCGTGTTTGCATAAAATATAATCGAACCGGAAATTTGACTGAAACTATTGTGATTTTACCTGAGAAGCATCCACAATTTTATACACTTTATCCGAGCGCCTGACTTTGGATGGTACCGATACCGAACAGTAAGAACCTTTTGGCGCATTATCTACCGGTTTCATCTCAACCCTTACTTCTTCAACGATGGTTTGCATCACACCACTGCTTGGTCCGGTGATCAAAATTTCATCCCCGGGATGCAAAGGACCGGTCTCCAGCTTAATCTCCCCGACACTGATGTTGGTGAAGAAGTTGGTCACTTTACCAAGATAGACCCTTCTTTTGGTGGCCATTGACCCATAATTTCCGCTCCACTCTCCAAGGCGTTGGCCCAGGTAATATCCGTCCCAGAAACCCCTGTTGAAAACTGTAGCCAACCGGGTATCCCAATCTGCAATCTTTTCTTCTGTAAAAGTTCCCTCCAAATAGGCATTGGCGGCTTCGCGGTAACATTCGACAACACATTTCACGTAATCGGCGCTTCTGGCACGTCCTTCAATTTTTAGGACCGTAACGCCTGCGTCCAGGATTTTATTCAGGAAATGAATGGTTTTAAGGTCTTTCGGAGACATGATATATTCATTGTCGACCTCCAGTTCCGCACCCGTCTCTTTGTCAGTTACAGTGTATGCCCGACGACAGCTTTGCATACAGGAGCCTCGGTTCGCAGAAGAGTTCATCTCGTGAAGGGAGAGATAACACTTGCCAGAAGTGGCCATACACAATGCTCCATGGACAAATATCTCCAGTCGGATTAATTCACCACCAGGACCACGCAGATTATCCGCTTTGATCTTATTGGAGATCTCCCAGACCCTGCCGATGTTCATTTCACGTGCCAGCACCATCACATCGGCAAACTGTGCATAGAACTTCACTGTCTCGTAATTGGTAATGTTCAGCTGCGTAGATATGTGAACTTCCATACCGATAGCCCTGCAAGTCTGAATGACCGCTAAATCAGAGGCTATTACCGCAGAGATGCCGGCATCCTTGGCTGCATCGATGATCCTTTTCAGTGTCTCCGTCTCTTCATCAAAAATAACCGTATTGACTGTAAGATAGGTTTTTACACCAGCCTTTCCTGCACGTTTGGCAATCTCCCTCAAGTCTTCCAGGGTGAAATTATTGGCCGATCTCGCCCTCATGTTGAGGTGCTCAACGCCAAAGTAAACAGAGCCTGCACCGGCTTGTATTGCTGCCATCAGAGATTCATAGGAACCTACGGGGGCCATAATTTCGATTTTATTAGTCATTCTCTCTTTTATTTAGAAGTGCTCTAAAGTGACTAGAGTGAACTAAAGTGACTAAAGTACTTGCACCACTGCATTGATAAGTTCGGAGTCCATAATTTTATTAACTTTAGTCACTCTAGTTCACTTTAGTCACTCTTTTTTGGGTCAAAAGTAAGATTTTATCCGTTGTGAGAATTATGAGACCCTTCGGTTAATGTTTTGGTATAAACAGTATATTTGAAAAATTCCTTAACAAATGTGAACGAATCTTAACTCCCTGGTTTATGAAGCGCTTAGTATATTCACTATTTCTATTGTGCCTGTTGGTTTCGGCAAAGTCAGATAAAAAACCTTACAACGAAAAATTCAGGCCGCAATTCCATTTTTCGCCAGAAAAAAACTGGCTTTTTGAACCCAATGGATTTGTTTTTTACAAAGGTGAATACCATCTTTTCTACCACAACGTTTCAATCAACAACAAAATATACAGCGACCAACTCGGTCATGCAGTAAGCAAGGATCTTATCCATTGGCAACATTTACCATTTGCATTCACCCCCGAGGAGAATGCGGCAAGTCTTATTTCTACTCCTCCCATGTCGGGTAGCGCCATTGTTGACTCACTGAATTTAAGTGGATTACAAACCAAAGATGAGAAACCGATGCTGATCTTTTATTCAGACAGTATAGGAAATCAAAATCTGGCAGTTAGTCAGGACAAAGGTATGACCTGGAATAAATATGTTAAAAATCCAATCATTCCCAATCCGGGAGGGAATGCCCGTGATCCAAAAGTGTTTTTCCATGCCCCTACCGGGAAATGGATAATGGCTTTGTTCCGCAGCAGGGGCGACAATATCAAAAAAGACGGTATCTCATTCTACAACTCAACGGATCTGTTGCATTGGAAATACAGCAGTCATCTGGAAGGGTTCGGAGAGTGCCCCGACATTTTTGAAGTTGCAGTTGAGGGAAGCAGCAGTGAAAAAAAATGGGTTGCACTCAGCGGTGAAGGAGAATACAAAATAGGGCAGTTTGACGGGCTCACCTTTAAACCGGAGACTAATATCCAAAAACTCGATTTCGGAAAGAACTTCTATGCCACACAAACCCTTTTTAACGCACCCAATGGAAAAGTGATTCAGATAGCCTGGATGAGAGGCGGAGAGTTCCCGGATATGGCTTTCAATGGTCAGATGAGCATACCCACTGAATTGACTTTACGATCGACAAAGAAAGGGACAGTCCTATGCAGAAAACCAATTGAGGAACTATCCACCCTCAACGACAAGGAGATCCGCAAAAAAGGGAAGAACCTGATTCCCGGAATAAAAGGAAATCTTTTGAACGGGATGAAAGGGGATGCTGTTAGGATTAATGCCGTTTTGCAACTTAAAAGCTCAGATAGCTTTGGATTTATCGTTCGCAGTGGCAAAACCGGCAATGGAACGGATATTCACTATGACACAGCCAAAAAAATCCTGGATGTGAACGGGTTCAAAATGCCACTCGAACCAATAGATGGAAAAATTGAATTGGAAATTTTGGTTGACAGGTCCTCAATTGAAATATTCGCCAACCATGGGGAATCTGGGATCAGCACCTGTTTCTTCCCAGTGCAGGGAGAAGAAGAGATGATACTATATACACAAGGCGGAGAGCTTTATGTCGAGTCATTGGAAGCCCACACCCTAAAAAGTGCCTGGTCGGTTAAATAAATTAAGTCTATCTTTGTTCCCTGCAATAAATTTTAACCCCAGTTCCGAAATAAGTTTGGTGTGAATGGCAAAATTGCTTGAAAATATTGACTACCCATCTGATCTTAAAAAACTTAGAGAAAAGGATTTGCCCAAAGTTTGTGCCGAGATAAGGGATTTGATCATACAGGAATCCTCATGCAATCCCGGTCACTTTGGAGCCAGTATGGGAGTAGTTGAACTGACAGTTGCGTTGCACTATGTATACAATACCCCCTACGATAAATTGATCTGGGATGTGGGGCACCAGGCCTATGGACACAAAATCCTAACCGGAAGAAGAAAACAATTTCATACCAACAGGCGATACAAAGGGATCAGTGGATTTCCAAATATGTCGGAGAGTGAATATGATGCTTTTGGAGTAGGGCACTCTTCGACCTCAATATCTGCAGCGCTTGGAATCTCTATTGCTACTGAACTAAATGGCGATAAAGACCGGAAAGTGATTGCCGTCATAGGAGATGGCTCTATGACCGGTGGTCAGGCCTTCGAAGGGCTGAACAACGCCGGAGGTGTCAATGCAGATCTTCTTGTCATTCTGAACGACAACAACATGTCGATTGATCCCAACGTGGGAGGAATCAGCAGGTATTTTGTGCGGATGCAAACCTCAAAGGCATACAACAACCTTCGGTCGGGAGTTTGGCAGTTGCTCAAACATTTCAGAAGAGCAGGCAGGAAAATGCAATCACTGCTAAGGAGACACCAGCATGCCGTAAAATCGATCGTATTCAATGACAGCAATCTTTTTGAAGCATTAGGGTTCCGCTATTTTGGGCCTGTTGATGGTCACGATGTGATCGGTCTCACCAAAATTTTCAAGGATCTCAAAGATATTCCAGGTCCAAAACTTTTGCATGTACTTACCAAAAAAGGGAAAGGATTTACGCCTGCCGAAAATGACGCGACCAAATGGCATGCCCCTGGTAAGTTTGACCGGGTAACGGGTGAAATTTTCAATGAACCTGATTCTTCTCCAAAAGGAACAAAATATCAGGCAGTATTCGGCCAAACGTTGCTCGAACTTGCCAGAAAAAACAAAGATATCGTCGGCATTACACCTGCCATGCCCAGCGGCTGTTCATTGAATATTATGATGGAAGAGATGCCGGAAAGGGCATTTGATGTTGGTATTGCAGAGCCTCATGCCGTGACTTTTGCAGCAGGAATGGCAGTCTCCGGAAAGACTCCGTTTGTCAATATTTATTCATCTTTCATACAAAGATCGTATGATCAGATCATTCACGATGTGGCGCTTCAAAAACTGAATGTTGTCTTCTGCCTGGATCGTGGCGGACTTGTTGGTGCAGACGGACCGACACACCACGGGGTTTTTGATTTATCCTTCATGCGGAATATTCCCAACATGACCGTTTCAGCACCAATGGATGAGATCGAACTAAGAAATCTGATGTACACGGCTCAACTCCCCAACAAAGGACCATTCGCCATCCGTTATCCGCGTGGTCGCGGAGTATTCAGTGAATGGAAAGTTGATTTTACCGAAATCCCGGTAGGAGAAGGACGCAAAATATCAGATGGTGATATGGTTGCAATTCTCTCTATTGGTCATCCCGGAAATTTTGTTGTTGAAGCCGTTAAAATTTTAGCTGACGAAGACATCCGTGTTGCTCATTACGACATGAGATTTGTTAAGCCAATCGATACCGCTATTCTGGATAAAGTAGCTTCACGCTTTGACCACATCATAACTGTTGAAGATGGTCTGGTAAATGGTGGATTCGGAAGTGCCGTTCTTGAATATCTTGCCTCAGCAGGATTTTCCAAATCGGTGATCCGGTTGGGCATTCCTGACCGATTCATTGAACAGGGAACGCAACAGGAGCTTTACCATGAATGCGGTTTCGATACGGATGGCATCTGCCAGACAGTCAGGAAGATGCTGATGTGAAAATTGGAAAATGTGAAAATGTGAAAATTATTTGCTGATCAGGTAATTTCATGATTCTCGCCCAAATCACCCCCTCAATTTTCACATTTCCACATTTCCACATTTCCCAATTGATACATTTCGGTTTTGTATAATATTTTTATATACCTTTGCCAAGCTTTTTAACAGGGATAATTATGAATTACCTTTCGCAATACACCCTTCCATTTTCAGGATTGAGTGAGGGAAAGCATCAGTTTGATTTTACGGTCGATGATCGCTTCTTCGCAGAATTTGAGACTTCGGAAGTTAAGAAAGGTGAGTTAAGGATTGCGGTAGAACTTGAAAAACGCTCTACCCATTTGAGTTTAACCTTCATAATTAACGGGTTCGTTGAGTTGGTCTGCGACCGTTGTCTGGAGAATTTTTGTTATCATGTTGAGAGCAATAGAAAGCTGTTGGTCAAATTCAGCGAAAAACAGATTGAAGATGAGGCCGAATTGATTTATCTTCATCCAACTGCCTTTCAGGTTGAGATTGCCCAGTATATCTATGAATTCGTGATTTTAAGTTTGCCCATCCGGAGAATTCACCCCGATGGAAAAGATGGAAAAACCTTGTGTGATCCGGTAATGATCAAGAAACTGGAAGAGCTCAGACACCATAGCAATACTTTAGATGAACCGGATGACCCAAGATGGAATGAGTTAAAAAAAATTATTGGTAATTAAAGTAAAGTTTATTAAAAATGGCACATCCTAAGCACAAACACTCCAGTACGAGAAGAGATAAGCGCAGGACTCACGACAAAGCCGTACCCGCACAAATTTCATCCTGTTCCAATTGTGGTGCAGCGGTAAAATATCATACCGTATGCGCTGAATGTGGATACTACAGGGGTAAATTAGCGATCGAGAAGAGCGCAGCAGTCTAATGTCCAATTTGAACTAGTGTTTCAGTTTTGGGCAAAAACGTCTAAAAAATCCCGAAAGGGATTTTTTTGTTACTGACATTTGCTGAAAACCAGCATGAATTCGTATCTTCATCGGCGCTTTTAACTGAACAATAAATTATACCATGTCAAAACCAGTCATTAACGAAGTAAAAGCCCTGAACACTATCGCCCAGGATACCAAAATCAAAGGAAATATCGAGTCGGACGGAGACATTCGCATTGATGGTATTTTGATCGGTGACCTTGATTGCAAAGGGAGGGTGGTTGTTGGTCCGGATTCCAGAATTGATGGTACAATTCGCTGCACAAGCGCTGAAATAATGGGTTACGTGAAAGGTGAAATTTCTGTAAAGGATCTTCTCTCTCTTAAAGGAACTGCCTCCATTACCGGGAATCTGACCATGGGTAAACTTTCGGTGGAGCCGGGCGCACGCTTTGTTGGCCATTGCAAAATGATCAACGAGGAGAAGCAGGTTCCCGAAGCCAATCAGGAAGAGAAGTAGTATGAAACCGTAAACTATGCTAAGTTTTCAACATCTCCTGGAGTCGTTCGAAAAAGAATTTCAGATTGAGATTCAAAACATTCAAACCACGGCTCCGGTAAAATTGTATGAACCTATCGCTTACTCCTTAGAGGTTGGCGGTAAAAGAATCCGGCCAGTTTTGCTTCTCCACGCCGCCTCCCTGTTTACAAAATATCCCGAAACTTTCTTCCCTGCTGCTGCTGCCATTGAGCTGTTTCACAATTTTACCCTGCTGCACGACGATATCATGGATCATGCAGATATCCGCAGAGGAGTCCCTGCAGTATATGTCAAATACGGCGAAAACAGTGCAATTCTGAGTGGCGATGCCATGTCTATCATGTCATTTCGTTTGCTGTCGCAATGTGAGCCAACCAAACTTCCCTCTGTTCTTGCCCTCTTTTCTACTACAGCCATCGAAGTTTGCGAAGGACAGCAATATGATATTGAATTTGAAGAAAAAGATCAGGTGACGATTGCTGAATACTTAGAGATGATAAGATTGAAAACAGCCGTCCTTATCGCCTGCAGCCTTAAAACAGGTGCTTTACTCGCCGGTGCAGATGAGGAGAATTGCCGCTTGCTTTATGATTTTGGCATCTTGATTGGCATAGCCTTCCAATTACAGGATGATTGGCTGGATGTTTACGGCAATGAGTGTACTTTTGGAAAAAAGATTGGTGGCGACATCTGCGAGAATAAAAAAACCTGCCTTCTGATCATTGCCCTGGAGATGAGCGATGAGAGAAACCGTTCAAGTTTACTCGAATGGACAGGAAAGAGTGATTTTAACGAGAAGGAGAAAATAGAAGCGGTCAGAACAATCTATACCGAATCGGGCGCTTCAACAGCAACCAAAGCCCTCATGAAACATTACCATGACCAGGCAATCGATAAATTGGACCAACTAACCATCGCTGATTCAGATAAAACCGAACTCAGAAAATTCGCTTCCCAACTCCTTTCAAGAGTAAAATAAATCCGTGCTTATTCTCCCAAAACTTTCTCCATTCGTGTAAGTGCTTCCTCCAGTACATGACGCGGACACGCGAAATTTACCCTGAAAAATCCGTTTCCCACCTTTCCATAGATGGATCCTTTGTTCAGAACAATCTCTGCCCTGTCGATCAGTATTCTGTTCATCTCCGATTCTCCCAAACCATATTCCCTGACATCGATCCAGGCAAGATATGTCGCTTCGGTAAAAGTCATTTTTATCTTAGGCATCTTATTCTTAAAGAAAGCCAGCATAAAATCGCGGTTGGCTTCCAGGTACTCATTTTGCTGGTTCACCCAGTCCATTCCAAATTGATAAGCCGCCTGAAGTGCCACATTACCAAAGAGATTGCCGTTTGACAAATGCAAAGTATGGAGAAAATGATCAAACTTTTGCCTGATCTTTTTATCGGGAATGATGACGAACGAAGTGGAAAGTCCTGCGATGTTGAATGTCTTGCTAGGGGCCATGCAAACAATGCAGTTGGCAGCAAGCTGATCCGATATTTTAGGCAGCGGAAGGTGTTTGTATCCGGAGAATATCAGGTCAGAATGGATTTCATCAGATATAATCAGAACATTGTTTGCTAGACAGATATCTCCCAATCTTGAAAGTTCTTCTTTCGTCCATACCCTTCCAACCGGATTGTGGGGATTGCACAAAATAAGTAGTCGGGTTTGCTTGTCAATTTTGCCAATGAGATCCTCAAAGTCAAAAGTATAGGAACCATTTTCAGCTTTCAGTGGATTTTCGACCACTGTCCGTCCGCAATCTTTCACGCATGTAAAAAATGGAGTATATACGGGTGGCTGAATGATCACCTTATCCCCAACCTCTGTAAAAGCCATGATGATAGAGGCAAGCGTCGATACGACTCCCTGCGTCGGAAGTATCATGTCGCGTTCAATGTGCCAGTCGTGCCTGTTCTTCTGCCATTTAATGATGGAGTTATAGTATCCATCCGGTCTGAAGGAGTAGGCATATATTTCGTGATCGGCCCGATACCGGATGGCTGCAGTAATAAAATCCGGAACCCTGAAATCCCCGTCGGCCACCCACAAGGGTATGGCATTACCATTCCCAAAATGGCTCTGGAGATGATCATACTTTTCACAATCTGTTCCCTTGCGGGGAATTATTTCATCGAAGTCGTATTTTTTCATTTTTATATGTTATTCACTCTAAGTACTTTCAGTCCCGCCTCGTCAGTAAGTTTTAATACGAAATCAAACCGGTCAAGATCCAGACAAAGATCAAAATCTGATGCAGGCGACCAGGTATGGTTATTCGGATCCAGCAGCCGGGCTCCGTCTCCTTTTCTCAGGATCTCTTTCATCTGTTCAAAATCGGTCACCTGGTCCAATAGTCTGGCCCGAATGTACTCTGCCAAAAAAGTATCTTCCTGGGTTGGCCGCTCCCCTTCGTAGCCCATGCAAACAAGGCTGACAGTCATTGGATTCTTGCTTTTGAGGTAGCGAACGATGGCGCCGGCATTGACAAAACTGCCACTCAGGATCTCATCTGCACCCGTGGCATTCATCAATCCTTTGGTACCTGAACTTGTGGTCATGACAATGGTTTTATCCCTGAAATCAAGAGCGGCAACATGGGTTGGAGAGTTTCCGAAATCGAATCCTTCCACCTTTTTCTCATTCCTCTCTCCCAATAAAAGCGCATCGGGAATTTGCTCCTTCAATGCCAAGGCCTCTTCAATATGTTCAACCGGAATGATTCTTGAGGCACCGGCAGCCATGAGGTAGCAGACGGTAGAAAAAGCCCTGAAGACATCTATAACGACTGTCGTTCCTTTTGCCCTCTTTGCACCTTCTGTCAATTGAAGAATATCAATTTGCATCTCTTTTCTTTATTATTTAACCACTTACCTGGACCGAAATGTTGGTCTCCTTTTCCACCCTTCTGCCGATTTCCTCCAGTTCTTGCATCTTGATGCCAATCAAATTTTCCGCTGGAGTATCCCTGGCAACGGAGTAGATCATGATGGATTTTGGTTGAATCTGCTTCAAGAGGAGGATCCAGCTATCTATTTCCCTCTCTGTGGTGTTATCGAAGGGAACGCCATCAAAAGTGCCTTTCAGGAACATAGTTTGAATGATTAGCGCACCGTCAAATTTTTTCAAATTGTTTGTCAGTTTCATTAAATCAAACTTGCCAACCGGTTTATTCAGCAACAAAATAGTCTCCAAAATACCGGAATCGAGTTTGAGGATATTGTCGTCAACCTTTTTAAGCGCCTCAACAACAGATGCTTTGTGCAACATGGTAGCGTTTGACAAGACGGCTATCTTCGATTTTGGAGAGAGCTCATTCCGCAATTGGATGGTATCATCGACAATGCCGGCAAAATCCGGATGCAATGTTGGCTCCCCGTTTCCTGCAAAGGTAATGACGTCAGGAAGTTGGAATTCAGCAGACATTTCAATTAGCTTATGTTTTAGCTGCGATTGGACGTCGGTACGCTTTGGCAAAAACACCTGTTGCTTTTTTCGGTCGGGATTCCAGCCACACTCGCAATAGATGCAGTCGAAAGAGCACAATTTTGTATCGTTGGGAAGCAGGTTGATCCCCAGAGAGATTCCCAGCCTCCTGCTTATCAGGGGCCCGAAGATGGTCTGATTAAAAAGAAAGGTCGCCATGAATTTGCATCTGATTATTTAAAAACATTTAGCATATTTTTTTTACCCTGGTTCCGGGAAATAATTTTCTTTCGGAGAGATCAACATTGGTTAAAATATTGATCCCCGGACGCTTACCAACCTCAATTGATCCTGCCCAGTCGCTTATTTCCAAAGCATTGGCCCCATGAATGGTTGCCCAGCCGAGCAACTCATCCAATGTAATCGAAGGACAGGCATGCTGAATAATCTTCATCTCTTCCAGGATAGAAAGCTGGTGATTCGATGCCAGGCTATCAGTCCCCAGACAAATTTGCAGTCGGTTTCTCCTGAACAAGTCAATGTCAGGCAGTTGGTTTTGGATGTAGAGATTAGAGCCGGGACACAGGACAAACCAGGTATCACTCAGTTTGCGTACCGTCGCAATATAATCCAGATCACTCTGCTTTGTATGAAGGTTGTGAACCAGCAACAAATTATTTTTTGGTGGCAACAATTTCAGAACACTCCGGAGGGCACTTTCACCGGTATGGTCAAAAACTGAGGTGTCTATCCCCAGGTTCTCACGAAGATGAATGACCATCTCGCCTGACCCTGTTCTGTAAAGATCATCCTCATCCAAACTTTCCTGACTGTGAATGGAAATGGGTAAACCTGACCGCATGGCTTCAGCAGCAACAGCATTGAAAAGCTGGACAGAAACTGAGTAAGGAGCATGAGGAACAATGGAACCCTTCAGACCCATCGATTCAGCTTGCTTTAAACAATTTTGAGCCCAATCGAATGCTTTTCCGGAGCGTTCAGGATTAAATCCCAGCGTCTCAAGAAAGGTGAAATAATGAATACGTGAGTTTTTCTTTGCTTCAAATGCCGTTGGTCCATTGGCAATATCACCTACCGCGACTATACCATTTTTATACATCAGGATATCTGCCTTTTCGGAGGCCTCAGCTATGCTTTTGGGGTCGCCGGCCCTGCTTTCAACCACCTTTTTCAGGAAAGGCACGAATCCGGCGGCCTTGGGGAATGTGTTGTGCATATGCGACAGTTCGAGATGGCAGTGGGCATTGACAAAACCCGGCACCAGCATGCCACTGAAGAACTCTACTTCTGCCGATTCACGCAATACACCACCAGTATCCTCGATGCTGAGGATAGTTCCATCCGAATCGAGTGTAACAATCCCTTTGGAATAACAATTACCACGGCCATCCAGGATCAGGTGTGCAGAAATTTTACGCATAAGTCTGTTTTGTTGTAAATCCTCAATTCTTTTGGGGAGCATCCTTTACTTCAGGAGGCGAGGATTTCTTTGTTTTAGAAGCGTCAAGATCAAATCCACCGACATGAACCGGCCTTAAGGTATCATTTTTGGCTTTCACCTCCATCGCGCTCAAAACATCCAGGACTTCGTCATAAATCGGGATATATTCTCCGGTATGTTTCCCATAATAGAGGAGCGATTTTTCGATGACTGACCTTTCGAGCTTGTATTTTTTACAAACAGAGAGATACAACTCTTCAGGCAGACTGTCTTTGAGCATTGAGATATTGAATCTTTGATTGTTGATGGCTTCGGAAAGATGGATGTCAACAAGAATGGGGATCATTTTTTTTGCCGGTAAAACGCCATCCGGCAGATTACGGCCTGCACAGGCAACGATGGCCAGCAGAACAATTACTATAAGATAATGGTGTAGTCTCATTCGTCATCCTCCCTTTGTTTCAATTCACGATTTTTTTTTGACAAGGGTGATGCAAAGACAAATTCGTTGAGTTTTTTATTTCTGGTAAAAAGAACCTGTGTGTTATTCCCCTCCCACCCTTTTTCGCCATCTGAGATAAAGAGTATGTTGTCGCCAATCTCCATCACAGAGTTCATGTCATGTGTATTGATCAGCGTAGTGATGTCGAATTCAATCGTAATCTCTTTAATCAGGTTATCGATAAGAATGGAGGTAACAGGATCGAGACCCGAATTGGGTTCATCGCAAAAAAGATATTTTGGGTTCAACGCAATGGCTCTGGCAATGGCCACTCTTTTACGCATACCGCCCGATATTTCTGAAGGATACAGGCGATGTGCCCCTTTGATATTGACCCGGTCGAGGCAAAAGTCTACATGTTTACTTTTCTCAGCCGTAGACATGGTTGTAAACATATCCATCGGGAACTGCACATTCTCTTCAACGTTGAGTGAATCGAACAAGGCCCCACCCTGAAACACCATGCCCATCTCTTGCCTTAGTAACCTGATATCCTTGAAATTCATTTTCCGGATATCCCTTCCATCAAAAAGGATCTCGCCTTCATCGACTTCAATCAGCCGTACGATGGATTTAAGAAGTACAGTTTTCCCTGATCCACTCTGCCCGATGATAAGGTTGGTCTTCCCCTTATCAAAGAGGGTGGATATATCCATTAGAATAGGCCGCTCTTCAAAAGATTTCTTTATGTTTCTAATTTCAATCATTTGAATAGCAATTGAGTCAGGATCAAGTCGGCGAGAAGGATAAGAATGCTCGTATTGACAACAGATCTCGTGCTGGCACGGCCTACCTCCAATGCTCCGCCTTGTACATTGTAACCCTGGTAAGCCGGCACTGTCGCAATCAGAAAACCAAAAACCAGGGTCTTAATAATCGAAAAGGTAACGAAAAAAGGGACAAACATCGTCCGGATACCCCCCATGTAAGTCGCAACTGTTACAATCCCGGAAAGTGGACCGGCAATTAAACCACCAATGATACCGCAAAATACGCTAAGTATAAAAAGTATCGGACTGATAAAAACGACGGCAATAATTTTTGGAAGAATCAGGAAAGAAGCAGAGTTAACGCCCATTAATTCCAGTGAATCTATTTGTTCGGTCACACGCATACTGCCGATCTCCGAAGCAATATTAGATCCGACTTTCCCGGCCAGCATAAGGCTCAAAACGGTGCAGGAGAATTCAAGGATGAGTGTATCGCGGTTCCCGAGTCCGACAAGATAGGTTGGCATCAGTGGATTGGACATGTTGTAAGTCAACTGCAAGGTGATAATTCCCCCCATGAAAACTGAGATAATGGCAACAATACCAAGAGAATGAATTCCCAACTTTTCTATTTCGAGTAACAATTGACGCCAATAAATACGGCTCTTTTCAGGTCGGCTAAAGACTTTGTACATCAACAAAAAATAACTTCCGATTTCACTGAAAACCTTCATGAAATTTTTTTATAAAAGTACAAATTATTTAAATATTGGGTGGATCTGTTTTGCCGCTCTCTTTTAGACAGAATGTGAGTTGATTTTGAAAAAATAAGCTAATTTTGGTAAAAATCGCCAAAAAATGGAAAATTGCAAAAATTTTTGCGTCATCATGGCCGGTGGCATTGGAAGCCGTTTCTGGCCTTTGAGCACCACCGATTGTCCAAAGCAATTTATTGATATTCTGGGCATTGGAAAAACATTGTTACAACTTACCTTTGAACGTTTTAACAGAATCTTACCCGTTGAGAATATTTTTATTGTTACCAGTGAGAAATACAAAGAGCTGGTGATGGAGCAGTTACCCCAACTCAAGGAATCTCAGGTATTGCTTGAACCCCTCAGAAGAAACACCGCCCCTTGTGTCGCTTATGCTACCTATAAAATATTAAGTATTTGTCCCACAGCAAGGATAGTAGTTTCACCATCGGACCATTTGATTTTGAAGGAAGATCTGTTCCTCAATGAAATAGAGAAAGGTTTAACCTTCGCAGGAGAAAACGAAGTTTTGGTAACATTGGGCATTCAGCCTTCCCGGCCGGAAACTGGCTATGGCTATATCCAGGTGAACGAACGACTTGAATTCAACGGATATGGTAATCTTTTCAAAGTGAAGACTTTTACCGAAAAGCCCGACCGGGCCATGGCTCAGGTTTTTGTTGATACCGGAGAATTTTACTGGAATTCGGGCATTTTTGTTTGGTCGGCACTGACCATTCAGAAAGCCTTTGAAAAATATCTCCCCGATGTAAATGCCTTGTTTGATAAAGGCAGGAAACTTCTCAATACGCCGGATGAGGTTTTCTTTATCAACAAGAGCTACTCCGAATGTCCAAATATTTCCATTGATTATGGTATCATGGAAAAGGCAGATAATGTTTTTGTACTGACGGCAGATTTTGGCTGGTCCGACTTGGGAACGTGGGGTTCCCTTTACGAAAATCATCCGCATGACAACAAAGGCAATGCCGTTTCAGGAACCAAGGTTTTTCTTTACGATACAGAGGGTTGTATCGTAAACCTGCCGCAGGAAAAGATTGCAGTCATTCAGGGGTTGAAAGATTACATCATCGTTGAATCGCAGAAGACTTTGCTTATCTGCAGGAAAGGCGATGAGCAGCAGATCAGGCAATTTGTGGCTGATGTAACCTTAGCGGAGGAGAAAAAAATCTGATTGTTAAATCAATGATTTTTTTTTAGTACCTGCAGATTTTGATCCTTTCAACTCTTTTAACAATTTGTCTCTCACCGACAGGAAGTTAACCATATTGGCCGGTGTGACCGGATTGGCCGGAGGGGATTTCAATTTGAGCGGATCGACGGGAAATCCATTCATGAAGACCCGAAAATCGAGATGAGGTCCGGAAGCAAGACCTGTCGCTCCGACGTATCCGATTAAATCACCCTGCCTGACCCGTAACCCTGCCTGAATTCCTGCACCAAATTTTGAGAGGTGCATGTAGGTTGTTGTGTACACCGAATTGTGCCTGATCTTAAGGAAATTACCTCCGCCACCTGCCTGATAGGCTTTCGTCAGTACAACACCGTCTCCGATCGAATAGACTGGGGTCCCGGTAGGTGCCGCATAATCTACGCCAAAGTGTGGTCTCACAATCCGCAAAATAGGGTGCATCCTGGCAGCTGAAAAACGCGAACTTATTCTGAACATTTTCAACGGAGCCTTCAAAAATTCTTTGCGAATGCTTCTTCCCTGCTCGTCGAAATAGCTTTGCCCATCCTCCTGTTCAAAGTGAATGGCCGTGAAGTCCTGTCCTGATGAGGTAAAAACGGCGGCATGGATCGTACCTATTCCTAATTTTTCACCTTTTACATAGTCCTGGTCATACAAAACGGTAAAATGATCCCCCTTTTGAATGGCAAAGAAGTCAATGGACCAGGCAAACAGGTCGGAAAGCTGAATCGCCAGCATGGGATCCAGATTGTTCTCTTTCATTGCATTCCACAGAGAGGAGTTGATCGTACCGGATGCCACTTTTCGTTCGGTCGTCAACTCGTTCTTCCCGGGAATAACTTTGCACGAATCAAGTGTTAAATTGTAGGTGTAGTAATTGACCATGTTCTCAGAATAAACAAAAAAGAGCGGCTTACGCAGTGAATCCCGCGAATAGAAGACCGCATAGTCGTTCCCAACTTTCATCTTTCTAAGATCGAAAACGGAGGTTGGCAAATGGGCAATACGATCGATTACCTGCGCGGAAACACCTCTGTCTGTCAATATATCAGAGAGGTTCTCATTGGCCCTAACGTTGTTCTCTTCTACATGGAATGAGTCGACGGGCAATCCATACATTAGTTTTGGCTCAACCAGCAAAATGTCCTCCTTTTGATCCACCGTCGGAATCATATAGTTGTACCACATAATACGGGAAAAGGTGAAGAACAGCAGCAAGAAGATAGAAATTCCCAGAAACCATTCAGGAAAATTTCTCTTTCGCGTAGACCGCTTTCCTGCTCTTTGAAGCTTGCGGAGGAATTTTGTTTTAATGTCTGATTTCATCAAACCCCTTTCCATAGACACCCATCACTGAACCTTGAGAGATAAAGGCCTCCGGGTCTATCTCTTTTATTTTTCGAAAAATCATGGGTGATTCCCTTTTTTTGACAACGGTCATGATCATCTTCACCTGCTTTTTGGTGTACCATCCTGTACCTTCAATGATGGTCAAGCCACGACGCGATTCTGTATTGATAAAGTCTGCAATCTGCTCATATTTTTCAGAAAAAATAAAAAGCTGGACAGATTGCTGCGCACCTGTAAGGAATGCATCAACCGAATAAGCCACAATCCACATGGTCACATAACCGTAAACAAGTTTTTCGACAGACGAAATGACAAAGAAGGAGGAGGTAATGATAATCACGTCACAATATAAAATAATCTTACCAGGACTAATGTTCCTATACTTGTTGATGATCATCGCAATAATATCTGTACCACCGGTACTGCCTCCCTGGTTGAAAGTAATGCCCAGACCAACGCCGCCAAGAATCCCCCCCAGTACGGAAGAGAGAAAAATATCCGTTACAAGCGGCTCTTTAATAAAAATTTGCATTACATTGAGTAGTATTGAGATGACAACCATACTAAAAAGTGTTTTGAGGCCAAAACCCGTCCCCAGGATCCGAATGGCAAGAATGACCAGAAAGCTGTTAATAATCAGATACGGGTATCCTGTTGGAATACCAGTCGCATAAAAAAACAGCATGGAGATTCCAGTCACTCCCCCTGCTGTAATCTTCAGAGGTATAAGGAAAGCGGTCACCCCAAAAACATACATCGCCAGGCCGATGATCATAAACGTGTACATTCGAATGATCGAAAATATTTTCTTGCTCATGGGGAATAATTAGGAGTGCTAAATTAAATCTTTTTTAAAAATTTATTTAATTTCACGACGATTTAGTAAACTAAACTTTTCCAGTAAAAAAATCGAATCGACTAAAAATCAATTTTTTCAATGATAAACATATTTTAATCAAATTATTTAGATATGAAGATTCACGAATATCAAGCAAAGGAGATTTTTTCGCGCTACCGAATCCCCGTAACCAACGAAGTGGTTTGTTACACTGTAGATGAAGCGGTAGCAGCTGCAGAGAAGCTTGGTCTTCCTGTGGTAATCAAGGCTCAGGTACTGGCAGGAGGAAGAGGGAAAGCCGGTGGTGTGAAACTGGCACGGACAAAAGCTGATGTTCCGGAGCTTGCCGGGAAGATCCTTGGCATGGATATCAAAGGGTACACAGTCGAAAAAGTATTGGTTGCGCAGGGCGTAAAATTTTCGTCTGAGTTTTATGTTGGGCTTACGATCGATCGCAACTCCAAATCTGTTATTTTCATGGCCAGCAGTGAAGGCGGCGTTGAAATTGAGGAAGTTGCCAAGGATAATCCGGATGCAATCCACAAATTTATTATAGACCCTGATTTGGGTTTGACGCCATTTCTTGCCAGGAAGATTGCCTTCGCGCTCTTCACTGATTTCAACCTGGTGAAACAGGGTGCCGATCTTTTCCAAAAGCTTTACCGTATTTTCATGGATACCGATTCTTCCCTGGTTGAGATCAATCCTTTGGTCATCACTGAAGAGGGACAACTGTTGGCGCTGGATGGTAAAATGAATTTTGACGACAATGCCCTCTACCGTCAAAGGGCCATCGAAGCGCTGAATGAACCGACTGAAGACGAGTTGAAAGAGCTTGATGCCAAAGAGAAGGGATTGACTTACATTCGCCTGGATGGTTCGATCGGCTGCATGGTGAATGGCGCAGGATTGGCAATGGCCACCCTCGACCTGATCAAATATTTTGGCGGAGAACCTGCCAATTTTTTGGATATTGGAGGAAGCTCCAATCCCCAGAAGGTAATTGATGCCATGAACCTCATACTTTCCGACAAGAATGTGAAGGTTGTTATGATCAATATTTTTGGTGGTATCACTCGTTGCGACGACGTCGCCCGAGGATTGATCAGTGCGCTTGACAAAATCAAAGTCGACGTTCCTATTGTGGTACGACTTTCCGGAACCAACTCAAAAGAGGGACTTGAAATTTTAAAACAGGCCAATCTTCCAATCGTTGAGACCATGAGCCAGGCTGCTCAGAAAGCCATTGAATTGTGTGGAAAAAATTAAGAACCAACTTATTAATTAAGCTATGAGCATTTTAGTCAATCAAAATACAAAATTATTGGTACAGGGGATCACCGGCAGGGATGGCAGTTTCCACACAGGTAAGATGAAAGCTTACGGAACAAATGTTGTCGCAGGTGTTTCGCCCGGCAAGGGTGGTTCTGCTGTCGATGGCATTCCGGTATTCAATACTGTGGAGCAGGCGGTAAAAGCTACAGGAGCAAATACCTCCATCATTTTTGTGCCTGCACACCTTGCTGCCGACGCCATTCTGGAAGCTGCTGAAGCCGGAATTGAACTGGTAATTGCCATTTCAGAGGGTGTTCCAACACTGGATATGGTTAAGGTAATGCCTTATCTTGCAAAAAAAGGGACCAAATTGATCGGCCCAAACTGTCCGGGCCTGATCTCTCCGGATGAAGCGCTAATAGGTATCCTGCCAGGAAACATTTTCCTGAAAGGGAACGTCGGACTAATGAGCCGAAGCGGCACACTCACCTATGAAATGGTTTATCAGTTAACCAGCAACGGCATTGGACAGAGTACCTGCGTTGGTTTGGGCGGCGATCCGGTTGCCGGACTTTATTTCCTCGAGATCCTGCAGATGTTTCAGGATGATCCTGCTACCGAAGCCATTGTGTTGATCGGTGAGATCGGCGGGGATGCCGAAGAGCGTGCCGCGCAATTTATCAAGGAACATGTAACCAAGCCTGTCGTAGCATTTATTGCCGGTCAGTCTGCGCCTCCGGGAAAAAGAATGGGACATGCCGGTGCTATTATCTCCAGCGGAAGCGGAACTGCAGAAGAGAAGATCAAAGCCTTCGAGCAGGTAGGAGTGAAAGTTGCCAGGATTCCTAGTGAAATACCAGATCTGCTCAAACTGGTAATGAAGAAATGAGAAATAAAAAAAGGGAGAATCGCTTCTCCCTTTTTTTATTTCTCATTTCTTGCGGCTTTAAGCACTTCGTTGACCGAGCCGTGGAGCAATAACAGTCTCTTGGCCTTGTCTTCGCTATAGCCCAACTCACTGACGATCATTCTGGTTCCCCTGTGCACCAGTTTCTGGTTAGTAAGTTGCATGTTGACCATTTTATTCCCTTTGACCCGTCCCAATTTGATCATGACGGAGGTGGTGATCATGTTCAGGATCATTTTTTGGGAAGTTCCTGATTTCATTCTTGTACTTCCTGTGACAAATTCGGGTCCCACGATGGCCTCTATGGCAATATCTACATTCTTTGCCAGGATACTTCCGGGGTTGTTCACAATGCAGGCAGTCAGTATTTTATTTTCACGGGCCTTCTTTACAGCGCCTACAACATAGGGCGTGCGGCCTGAAGCTGCAATTCCTACCACCGTATCCAATTCGTTGATTTCCAGTTTTTCCAACTCCTTCCAACCCATCTCTTCATCGTCTTCGGCAGCTTCAACGGCTTTACGTATGGCCCTGTCTCCACCGGCAATCAATCCAATCACGAGACCATACCCTACACCAAAAGTGGGCGGTATCTCCGATGCATCCAAAATGCCTAATCTGCCGCTTGTTCCAGCTCCCATGTAGAAAAGTCGTCCGCCATTTTTCATTCTGAGAAATACCTGTTCTACCAGTTCTTCAATCTGTGGCATTACAGCACTGATGGCAGGCAAAACCTTTTTATCCTCCTCGTGTATGTTCTGAAGTAACTCTTTTACAGACATTAACTCTAAATCGTGGTACAAAGAATCCTTTTCTGTAATGCTTACGTTGTTCATCTGTTAATATTTTGTTTTTTAATTGCCAGATGGAATACCCACATAATCATTTTCGGTTGGTGTGAAAATTTTCTCATGGGTATTTCATATGAAACAGCTTAATTGTTATTGCCCAGGTGATATTTTATAAGTCCCTCCATTGGTTCCTGCCGGATAGAGATACAATTCATTTGATACATCGAGCAAACTTCCATTACCAATGCACTAAAATGGAAAGCTATGGATCCAACAAAGCCGATTGGATAAGAACTGTAACCGGCAATTTTGGTGACATTTCGCTCAAAGAACTCAATCAGGCTCGTTCTGACAAGATTTTGAGCATATTCCGAGGCAATTTCTTCAGAAAGAAACGGGGCAAAGGAGGCGAGAAAATGATTTGGCTTCTCCGTTTTATATACTCTCTGCAGGGCTTCTTCCCTTGTTAGCTGGTATTTTTTGGCAAATTTATCTCTCAACGGTTCAGGCATTACCTCTTTAAAATAGTCTCCCAGTAATTTCTTGCCTAAAACGGCACCGCTACTCTCGTCGCCAAGGATAAATCCCAGAGGGGAAATTCCGGCTACGACCTTCTCCCCATCATAAAGACATGCATTGGATCCTGTTCCTACTATGCAGGCAATTCCCTTTGAAGTCCCAAAAATAGATCGGGCTGCCGCTACTACATCACTGAAAAGCTCAATCCGGGCATCAGCAAACAATTTCTGAAGCGCAAGCCTGATGATAGAAGCCTTTTCATCATTGATAATGCCTGACCCGTAAAAAAAGATTTTTTCAACCCCTAAGTTTGAAAAAGGATGCAGTTTAAGAAGTAACTCATCATAAATTGATGTAGTAGTACGAAAAAACGGGTTAATCCCAGATGTATAAATGGCACTAATATCACCTTTTTCTGAAATCAATCTCCAGGAACATTTGGAGGAACCACTGTCTGCAATAAGTATCACACCTTAAAAAATTAATTTTTGTTCATTGATCAATTACCGAATAATTCGTTTCCAATTGTAAAGATAAAAAAATTAACAACACAATACAGGTATTATATAACATGTATGACCAATATTGTATTTTTCATTATTTAGGCTATTTTTGACTTATTATTGGCCGGTCTCTAACTTTTAATATTTTGCGCAATGGTTAAATTCTGTGGTACATGGATTTTAATGATTTGTCTCCTTTTTAATGCCATCGGCAAGGATGTTATCCGGATCAATCAAATGGGCTACCTTCCTGATGGTAAAAAAATTGCCGTTTTCATCAGCGATAAGAAGATCGTGCTGCTTAAGGATTCCTGTCATACCGCTGACGGTATTGTAGTTGACCATCCATACAAATCGGGCAAATGGATAGATGTCACAGGAGGTTGGCATGATGCGTCAGATTATCTGCAATATGTGCTTACCTCTACCAATGAACCGACCATGGATGGCACTGCCAGTCTCAGTTACCTGCTCTCCTCACTGGAAGCTTCCAAGCCGGAGAAAACAGAAATTGGTAGAACAGTGGATAAACAGGGAGCCATTGTCAGGATGAATCAGGCAGAAAAGAAAATTTGACTAATTTTAGCATATGACCAGCATCTTGAGAAATATTGTATTTGTGATCTTCGTGCTTGCACTTGTAACGGGATGCTCGGTTCAACATGAACCCAAAAACATCGCTGAAGCTGGAAAATTATTAACAAATGGTCAGTTGACACAGGCAACTGCGATGGCAAATGACCTTTTAAAATCGCACCAACTTTCGGGAAAGGAGAAAAGGGAACTTGATTCAATTCTTGAGATGTGTGTTCGGATCCGAAGGGATTTTAAGCTGTCTGAACAAGATGTTCTTCAAAAACTGTCAAAGTATAATCCGCAGATAGACAGCACAGAACTAAAACGATTGGAAAAAGAAGGTAAAATGGATCTGCTCACCATTAATGGAAAAAGAACTTATTTCTCTTCCAGCGTAAGAAATCTGTTTCTCCTCGATACCGCCTATGCACGGTTACGAGCACAAAAAGAAGGATCATCTATAGATTCATTCACCATTTTCAAATTGAAACATACAGCATCTGTCCTGGCCAATTCGAATCATTCAGGTGAACCGGTTAATCCGGTAAAGATGAAACTTTCCTACACCATTTGTGTTAATGCTGACGCTGTTCCTGCCGGTGAAACCCTCCGATGCTGGATGCCCTATCCCAGAGAGAATCATCAGAGACAACAGGCTGTTCATCTGATTCAGACAGACCCTGCGACAAATCAAATCTCCCCTGTTACGGATTTGCAGCGCACCGTGTACCTCGAAAAAATTGCGGTTGCCAATCAACCTACTATTTTCCATACAGAAATTGAAATTATCGCTGCAGCCCAGTCCTTTCAATTATCCCCTGAAATGATTGTTCCTTACCAAAAAGAGAGCCCATTATATAAAGAATTTACGGCCGAAAAAGCTCCCCAAATCATTTTCAATGCCAAAATCAAATCACTAGCTAAAAATATCTTACAGGGTGAAACTAATCCATTACTTCAGGTAAAAAAAATATACACCTGGATCAACGACTCTGTCACCTGGGCCAGTGCCCTGGAGTACTCCATCATGCCGGACATCCCCGGGTTCGTGATGGAAAAGCGTCACGGAGATTGCGGTATGCAAACCTTGCTCTTTATGACGCTGGCAAGATCGGTGGGCATCCCGGTCAAATGGCAGAGTGGATGGATGCTTCATCCCGGGGAAGTGAACCTGCACGATTGGTGCGAGGTTTATTATGAAGAAGTTGGCTGGGTGCCTCTTGACCAGTCATTTGGACTCCAAAACAGTGAGGATGAAAGGGAACGATATTTTTACATGACGGGTATTGACTCCTACCGGATGATTGTCAACGATGATTTTAGCAAACCACTGACACCAATTAAAAAATATTTCCGCAGTGAGCCATACGATTTCCAAAGGGGTGAAATTGAGTGGAAGGGAGGGAATCTCTATTTTGACAAATGGTCGTGGCACATGGAGGTGACGTATGAATGACGGAAGGGGGAAAGACGGAAAGACGGAAAGATTGGGGAGACTAGGATGACTAGGACGACTAGGAGGACTGGGGATAGAGAGAATATGAAAATTGGGAAATGTGAAAATGCGAAAATGAGCGCATGCCTAGTGCAGTCCCGTTAGGGACGACCAGTTTTGTAACCCGGGGTGGAGCGAAGCGGAGCCCCGGGGAAATGACGGTAGGAAGTCCAGTGTCCGCGAACGATTGTTCAAAAATGGTACATGATTGTAACGGACGGAAGGACAGAGAGACTTGGAATGTGAAAATGTGAAAATTGGCAATTGCACAATCTAAATTTTTCTGACCAGCATGTCGAACCTATGCAAATACTACCGGAGGGGTTAAATGTGAATAGCCCGGGGTAAAGCGACGAAGGAGCGGCACCCCGGGTTGGGAATGCTGAATGATGAGCCGTCCGCGGTAGCAAATTGAAAAATGTATTTGGATCGTATCGGACGGAAGGAACGGATGTTGTGAATGTGAAAAATGAAAAATATTAATAAATGAAAAGTATTAAATATCAAACAACAAAAACACTTTATCTCGTGAAAAAGATGAAATATTATCTTGTACTCATACTTCTGGTTAGCATCTCGGTTTCGTTAAGGGCAAAGGAGTATCCCAAGCGGGAAATGAGGGCTGTTTGGATAGCCACTGTTGAGAATATTGACTGGCCATCGACAACTCAGCTTTCCACAGAGCAGCAAAAGGCGGAAATGATTGCCATACTCGATGCTGCCAAAGATTACAACATGAATGCGGTTGTTTTTCAGATCAGGCCTGATGCAGATGCACTCTACGCTTCCGAACTTGAACCTTGGTCGGAATGGCTGAGCGGGAAACAGGGTGTGGCACCAAATCCATATTATGATCCGCTTCAGTTCACCATTGATGAGTGCCGCAAACGGGGATTGGATATTCATGTCTGGCTCAATCCCTACCGCGCCATCCAGAACATCGACAAAACGATCCCAGCCCCAAACCATGTGGACAATACCCATCCCGAGTGGATGCTTACCTACGGGAAGAAAAAATATTTCGATCCGGGAATACCTGCTGTCCGAAACCATGTGGCAAGTGTTGTCAGCGATCTTGTCAAACGGTACGACATTGATGCAATTCATTTTGATGACTATTTTTATCCTTACAAAATCACCGGCGTTGAATTCCCGGATGAGAATTCTTTCAAAAAATTTGGCGGAGGTTTTGATCTCCAACAAAAGGAAGATTGGCGCCGCAACAACGTGGACCTGATTATCCGGCAACTTCACGATAGTATCAAATCCATCAAACCATGGGTGGAATTCGGCATTTCGCCTTTTGGTGTCTGGCGAAACAAGAAAAATGATCCGAACGGGTCTGAAACCCGGGCAGGGGTTTCCAATTACGACGACCTGTATGCCGATATTCTCAAATGGCAACAGGAAAAGTGGATCGATTATGTGACACCGCAATTGTACTGGTACATCGGGAAAGAGGTGGCAGATTACGCTATTCTGGCGAAATGGTGGGCCGAACACAGTTATGGGTGCAACATTTATATCGGGCAGGCGCTCTACCTTATTGATCCCGCTTCCAGAGATCAATCGTGGAGGAGTTCTGACGAAATAACCAAACAACTCTCCCTGAACCGCTCCATCCCCGGGGTCAATGGAAGTATGTATTTTAGTGCCAAGTTCCTGAACAAGAACCCCCTTTCGGTGAAGGAAAATCTTTTGAAAGAACATTACCGCTTTCCATCTCTTACACCAACCAATCCAATGGTTGTTCCGGTAATTCCAGGTAAGCCGATTAATGCTGTTGTTCAGAAGGAAGGAAAAAACATCGTACTGTCCTGGCAAAAACAGGAAAACAATACCCTCTTTGTTATTTATCGATTCAAGTTCCTGCAACGGAAAAAAACTGAGAATCCTGACAAAATCATTTTTACCACCTCCTACGAAAAAATTCTCCTAACCGCAGCGAAAAGGTATAAACCTGCCAGATACAGATATGTAGTAACAGCCTTAAGCCCCACTCATACAGAAAGTGACCCGGTAAAATTTAAAAAGAATTGACAAAATGACCGAGTTAACCAAGAGTAATCAAAGATACCTTGCCCTGGATGTGCTTCGCGGGATGACAGTCGCCTTAATGATACTTGTCAACAATCCGGGAAGCTGGTCACACATTTATGCCCCACTGGAACACGCCCCCTGGCAGGGATGCGCCCCAACAGATCTGGTTTTCCCATTTTTCCTTTTTGTTGTTGGAGCTTCCATGTTCTTCTCTTTTTCAAAATATGGAAATCAACTCAACAAGGAATCTCTGTTAAAAATAGGCAAACGCACCCTGTTGATATTTGCCATTGGACTCTTTCTTAACTCGTTTCCACAATGGGATTTCGACTTTTCGAAGCTCAGGATCATGGGGGTATTGCAAAGGATTGCCCTGGCCTATGGCTTTGCAGCATTGATCGTATTGTCCGTAAATAAGAAATATCTGCCCTACATCGTAGGTGCTATTCTGCTTGTCTATTGGGGTTTGGTAGTCATGGCGGGAGGAGCAGATCCATATTCACTAGCCGACAATCCGGCAAGCGGCTTCGATACTGCACTTTTTGGCGTATCCCATCTTTATAAGGGATTCGGAATTCCTTTCGATCCTGAAGGGGTGTTTAGCACATTGCCAGCCATTGTCACTGTGGTGATCGGTTATCTGGCAGGTTCTGTCATCAAAGAGGTACCCAAGGTGAAAGTCCCGTCTGTGCTTACCATCTCCGGAATAATTGCTATTCTATGTGGTTGGATTTGGGGTTTTTGGTTTCCTATTTCAAAGCCAATCTGGTCAAGCTCTTATGTGATCTATACTGCAGGATGGGCATCTATGACACTAGGTGTGTTAATATGGCTGATTGATGTGAAAGGTTATACCGGCTGGACCTCGTTCTTTGTTGTCTTTGGCGTCAATCCTCTCTTCATTTTTGCTTTCTCCGGATTGTGGGCAAGAATTCTGGGACGAATGATTCATGTGACCATGCCTGACGGCAAGGTTGTGAATGGCTCCACATGGCTGTACAATGAACTTTTTCTACCATTGGCCGGTGAGCTGAACGGATCTTTGCTGTATGCTATAGCTCATGTGGTTCTTTTTTGGATGCTGGGGTACATTCTTTGGAAGAAGAGTATTTTCATTAAGGTGTGATCTGGGATTTGGATTTGTGGATTAGTGGATTTGTGGATTTCAGGATTAAAAATAAATAATAACTGCAATGGGTTTAAAATATAGCTTTTGGGTGCTGCTTTTTCTTTTGACGGTTGAAGTTTCGGGGGCAGATAGGGCCAAAAAACTTTACAACAAAGCCAAAGTAGCATCTGTTCAGTTTGCAAAAAACGCTTCAGCCGGAAAGGTCTATAAATTCAAGGTGGATACCTTGAAGATGGATCCCAAGGGAGAGAGAATTGACCTCCAAATGACAGCCACTTTTGCGGAGATTCCCTTCCGGCCGATAGATATTCAAATGTACTATGCTGATTACAAGCATCTTCTCGGCAGGAAATTCAGAAAAAGCAACCTCTCCATCTCTTCCATGGGCAAAGAGATCAGCCAACTGGTGCCCAATTTTTACAGGACGAATTCGTCCGGAGTTGATCAATCACGACTTTCAGTTCCGGCAAAGAGACCTACTCAAATTGTCATCAACCAGACCAAAAATGCGCGATTCACCAAGGGACTCGATAGTCGCAACATTGCACTGTGGCAAAGTCATGGCTGGTACTATGAAAACACGCTGGATCGGTGGGAGTGGCAACGGGCCAGGGACTTTCTGACTGTCGAGGATATCTGGACCCTGAGCTTTGTCGTTCCCTATCTCACTCCCATGCTCGAAAATGCGGGCGCTACGGTTTGGCTTCCCCGGGAAAGGGATTTTGGATCAAAAGAGGTGATTGTGGATGCCGATAAGTCTTCTGCAGGATCTGAATATATGGAGTCGAGCCCTGACTGGCAAACTACTGATAAACCCGGCTATGGGGTGAAGTATCCATTTTTGTTTGATGGGGAGAACCCGTTTCAGTTTGGGCATGCCAAAACCATTGACTCAAAAAGTAAGGCGGATGCAGTGGTCAGGTATTTGCCAGATATTCCGGAAACCGCAAATTATGCCGTCTATGTCTCCTATTCTATTGATGATAACAATGTTACAGATGCCCATTATTCGGTGCACCATGCCGGTGGCACTACAAATTTCACCGTCAACCAATCCATTGGTGGCGGCACCTGGATCTATCTCGGCAGTTTCAAATTTGAGAAGGGGAAACATCCTGAAAAAGGAATGGTAGAACTCAGCAACGTCTCCTCAGAGCCAGCTAAGCAGGTATCAGCCGATGCCGTCCGTTTTGGCGGAGGAATGGGCAACATTGTCAGGGGCAAGGAGGAGCAGTTGAAACAATTGTATGATATCAGGGAAAAAGATGGATTTGCCATGGATTCAGCTATCTGGATGCCTTTTGCCAGTCAGCGGCCAAGGTACCAGGAGGCGGCAAGGTACTATCTTCAATATGCCGGATTCCCGGATTCCCTGGTCTACAGTCTGAACCGTACGAAAGTGGATTATTCCAACCGTGGCTCCGATGCAGCTTTGTATGCCAGCCGCGAAAGTGGCAAGGAGGATTACAAGGACGACTATATGTGCCGCGGAGAATGGGTGAATTACCTGATGGGAGCCCCAAATGGCCCGACGAAATCGCCAAACAGCAAAGGATTGTGTATTCCCATGGATATGTCGATGGGATTTCATACAGATGCCGGGACAACGAAGGATAGTTCAATCATTGGCACACTACTGATTTACGACACCACCTTCGACAAGGACCAGTTTCCCAATGGTCAGTCCAAATGGGCCAGCAGGGACCTTGCAGATCTTGTTCAAACGCAGGTAGTGAATGATTTACGGATATTGCACAAACCCGACTGGACCCGCCGCGGCATGTGGAACAAGAGATATTTTGAGGCTGCCCGGCCAAAAGTTCCAGCCATTTTATCGGAGCTACTCTCCCACCAGAATTTTGCAGACATGTACCTGGCACAGGATCCGCGGTTCAAATTTGATGTCTGCCGGGCCTACTACAAGGGTATTCTAAAATTTCTCTCTTATGAGAATGGTTTGCCCTTTGTCGTACAGCCACTTCCGGTCGACCATTTCGGAATGAAATTGGAAGGAAATGCGTTGAAGCTTTCGTGGGCTCCTGTAAATGATCCCCTTGAACAAACTGCCGTGCCTACGAGCTACCGGGTTTACAAAAGAGTGGAAGATGGCGGATTTGACGAAGGATTCGTAGTAAAAGAACCTAATGTCATACTTACCGATCTCAAACCGGGTACAATATATAGCTTCAAAGTTGCCGCTCTCAACGATGGAGGGGAGAGCTTTCCCTCGGAGATCCTTGCATGTGCATTGCCAGTCAACAACACAAAGCCGGTACTGGTAGTCAACGGTTTTGACCGGATATGTGCGCCCGATGCCTTTGACAATGGCAAAGAAGCAGGCTTCAGAATGTCGGAAGATGAAGGAGTTGCCTGGCACGAAAACATGACCTACATTGGAGAACAATATGATTTTGACAGGCAATCGCAATGGCTGGATGACGATGCCTCCGGATTTGGTTCCAGTTTCGCGGATCAGGAGACCAGGATCGTACCAGGAAACAGCTTCGATTATCCCTATGTTCATGGAAAATCGATTCGGAACAACGGATTTGGCTTTATCTCCACCAGCGACGAATGTTTCGAAAAGGGAGACTATCCTGCATCCTCTTTCTCACTGTTCGACCTGATCTTTGGTGAGGAAAAGACGACAAAAAGGTTCATTGGCATTCCTGGTAAGGACTTTACGATTTTTACTACCGCCATGAGAGAAGCCATTTCCAAAATAGCTGAGCGTGAAGGGACAAAAATATTGGTATCAGGAGCATATCTTGGTTCAGATCTTGGTCTGTGCGGGGACACGCTTGCCAGAAAATTTGCCTCTGATGTGCTTCATTATAAGCACAGAACAGCCCATGGCAGTAAATCCGGACTGATTTATACTGTTAATAGTCTGAAGAAAAGTCTCTCGGAACAATATCACTATGTAAATAACTGGAATCCTTCTATTTACAAAGTTGAAGCGCCCGATGCGATTGAACCGGCAGGGAAAAATGCCTCTGTGCTGTTTCGATTTTTCGGTGACAACAAGAGCGCCGGTGTGTGGTACAAAGACAAATATCAAGCCATTACGCTCACCGTTCCTCTTGAAACGATTACGACCGACAGTGAAAGAGATGCCATCATGAAGCAATTATTGCAGCAATTGGAAGTGAAATAGTTAATTAACAAAAAATATGAAAATCACCTGTTTTATCCCGTTTGGGAGTGAGAAAGAGACAAAAGCAACTGTGAATGAACTCAGAAGTTCAGAACTGGTTGCCAAAATATTTGTAACAGGCTCTGACAAGGCCCTTTTCGAGCTGGAAGGCGCAGAATGGCTCAATACCGGAAGCCTGACGACCGGAGCTGCCATCAAAACCATCTCGGTTCAGGGCCGGACCGAATTTGTTTTGATTTATACCCGGCACAGTCCGCTCAAATTGAGTCAATATGCACTGGAGCGTTTTATAAGGGTTGCGGACGATACCAATTGTGGAATGGTGTATGCCAATTATTTTGCCGTCAAGGCCGGCATTCCGGAATCACATCCGGTGATCGATTACCAGGAAGGAAGTTTAAGGGACGATTTCAACTTCGGTTCGCTGCTTTTCTTCAGGAAAGAAAAGTTGAAAGAGGCTGCGGCCTCAGTGGATGATTCTTTGAAACATGCCGGATTGTATGACCTGCGGCTTAATCTTTCACTCATTGCGCCCCTCTTTCGCATTCCGGAATATCTTTACACTGAAGAAGAGTCTGATTTACGGCTTTCGGGCGAGAAAATATTCGATTATGTGGATCCCAAAAACAGGGGTGTACAAATTGAAATGGAACAGGTTTGTACCCGGTTTCTGAAGAAAGCCGGGGCTTTCCTTCAGCCTGAGTTTAAGCCTGTCGACTTTGACAAGGAGCATTTCCCGGTCGAAGCAACTGTCATTATTCCGGTCAGAAACAGGGTTCGTACCATCGAAGACGCGATCAGGTCGGTCTTATCGCAGAAGACAAATTTTGCTTTTAACCTGATCGTTGCCGACAATTATTCGACGGATGGTACAACCGAAATCATTGAAAAATACGCTGAAAAGGATGCAAGACTCATCCATTTGATTCCTGACCGCAAGGATTTGGGTATCGGCGGCTGCTGGAATGCTGCCGCAGCCCATTCAGCCTGCGGAAAATTTGCCGTTCAGCTCGACAGTGATGACCTTTACCTCGATGATACAACACTGCAGCAGGTAGTAGATACTTTTTACAAGGAGAAATGCGCCATGGTGGTTGGTTCCTATCGGATGGTCAACTTTGATTTGCAGGAGATCCCTCCGGGTGTGATCGACCACAAAGATTGGACGCCTGAAAACGGAAGGAATAACGCACTGCGCATCAATGGTTTAGGTGCGCCCAGGGCTTTTTACACACCGGTTCTTCGTAGCATCAAAGTACCCAATGTCAACTATGGCGAAGATTACGCGCTCGGACTGGCCATATCCAGATACTACCAAATTGGCAGAATCTACAACCCAATTTACCTGTGCCGCAGGTGGGATGATAACTCGGATGCCTCCCTTAGCGTGGAGGTGATGAATGGCCACAACCTATACAAAGACCGGATCAGGACGATTGAGTTTTTGGCCAGGAAGGTGATGAACAAGAAGTAGAGGGGGAGACTGGGAGACTAAGGGACGGGGCGAGTGGCTAGATCGAATATTTGGGTTATACCCTGGAAGGGTTAAATATCAATAGCCCCGGGTTAAGCGACGAAGGAGCGATACCCGGGGTCTAGAAATGTAGGAGATCACCGTCCGCGGTAGAATGTTGAAAATAGTAATTACCTCATCTCGGACGGAAAGAACAAAATGAATAAAAAAGGTTGATGTAGATAAAAAAGATGGATAAAAACATACATAGATTTAATGATTTTTTAACAGAACAAAACCATACCTGGAAGCTGTCGGCAGACAACTACCGCGGATTGGATCATGTGGAAGAGAAACTCTTTCACTTCGATGGCTTTGTCATCAAAGTTCAGTTCAATCCTGAACGAATGCGATCCTCCACTGCCAAGGTGGATCAAGCCTCAATTGCCGCCCGAAAATGCTTCCTCTGTTCCGAAAATCGGCCGGAAGTTCAAAACAGCATGAATCTGCCCCACGATTTTCTCCTTCTGGTCAACCCTTTCCCCATTTTCAAGACCCATTTTACCATTCCATCTATCCACCATGTACCGCAGCGCCTTACCGGAAATTTGGAAGCCATGTTTGCCATAGCCCGGCTGATGCAGGGTTTTCAGCTGTTTTACAATGGACCTGAGTGCGGCGCTTCAGCGCCTGATCACCTTCATTTCCAGGCGGGTGAAACTGGATTTTTGCCTGTAGAATCAGAATTTTTGTCGCTAAGGCAAAACCCGGATGCCCTCATCTTCAGATCAGCAACAACAAATGTCTGGACTATTAATCACTACCTTCGGAAAATGATTTCCATCGAAACGGAATCCCAGGAGAAAGGGATTCAAATGATTGAGAAAATTCTTTCCCGATTCGGGGAAATTCTGCCGGAAAAAGTAGAGCCGATGGTAAACCTTCTTTGTACTTTTAAAGAGGGAAAATGGATTCTTCACCTGTTCCCGAGAAAGTTGCATCGTCCGGCCCAGTTTTTTGCGGAAGGAAAAGACCAGCTATTGATTAGTCAGGCATCCGTCGATTTTGGCGGAGTATTTATCACCCCGCGCCGGGAGGATTTTGAAAAGATCACTGCTGCAGACATTGCAGATATTTTTGATCAGGTCACATTGAATGAAAAAGAATTTAAGACATTGAAAGAGACAATAAAAGCATTAAACAAATAACATGGAACAACCAAAGTTGAAGATTGGGATCATGTCGGAGCTTGAAATAGAGTTCTGCTTCAAAGGAGAATATTTGTCTTCCGCGAAAGGCATCACCTATATCGGAAATCAGACCATTCGCATAGAGAAGGATCAAATTCTGCTCAACGGCCTTCCGGTGAAACCCGAAGAGCTCCTCTTTGAACCGGCAGACAAGAAAAATGGCTCCTTCGAATTGAAAGATGTGACCATCGGGGTTCAATTTCATTGGGAACGAAAAGAAGATCAGCTCTTTAAAGGAGCACTCCAATTTCTGACAGAAGATGGCAAATTGGTTGCCATCAACATTTTGCCATTGGAGGATTACCTTATCAGCGTCATCTCTTCCGAAATGAGCGCAACAAGCAGCATTGAACTGCTGAAAGCACATGCCATCACTTCGCGTTCGTGGTTGATTGCACAGGTAGTGAAGGGGAAAGAGTTGAGACAAGCCCGCGAAAAATACCAGACCATCTTTGAATCCGATGAGGAGTACATTCGTTGGTGGGACCGCGAAGATCACGCGCTTTTTGATGTTTGCGCCGACGACCATTGCCAGCGATACCAGGGAATTACCCGGCAAACCAGCCCCCTGGTTGAAAAAGCGGTAGAGGAAACCGCCGGATTGGTGCTTATGTCAGGTGGGCAGGTATGCGATGCGCGCTTTTCCAAAAGTTGCGGGGGAGTCACCGAGACTTTCGAAATGATTTGGGAACCAGTCGGGCACCCCTATCTCCCAACCTTGTACGATTACAACGAAAAGATAAGCGAAACTGGATTGAAACTAACGGAAGAGTCCTCTGCTGAAGCGTGGATCCGTTCCTCCCCGGCCGCATTTTGCAACACAACGGATCACAAGGTGCTCTCACAGGTCCTGAACGATTATGACCAGGAGACGGTCGATTTTTACAGGTGGAAAGTTTCTTATACCCAGGCTGAAATCGCAGAACTGATAAAAAGAAAAACAGGAGTCGATTTTGGGAATATAATTACTCTCAATCCCATCCAGAGAGGACATTCCGGCAGAATTATCAAACTGGAAATTGTAGGCACATTAAAGAAGATGGTTTATGGAAAAGAGTTGCAAATCAGGAAGATCCTATCCAATTCGCATCTTTACAGTTCTGCATTTGTGGTGGATAGCTACGGTATTTCCGATGGAATTCCCGCACAGTTTGTCCTGACCGGTGCCGGCTGGGGCCACGGGGTCGGACTCTGCCAGATCGGCGCGGCCATGATGGGAGAGAAAGGATATTCGCATGAAGCGATACTGAAACACTATTTTGTGGGAGCTGAGTTGAAGAGAGCTTACAATAAAGAGTTATGAGTTATGAGTTATGAGTTATAATTTTCTATGCCCATGTTTTACCAACGAAAAGTAATTTTTCCCCTAACGCAAATTCTGATTAAAATTCTCGGGATTCGCCTTGCTTCATAACTCATAACTTATAACTCATAACCAAATTTTGAACGGACTAAATTAACTTATATGAAACAAACTACCCGCAATCCATGGGCTTGGATCCCAACTCTTTATTTCGCTGAAGGGATTCCGTATGTGGTGGCCATGACGGTTGCCGTGATCATGTTCAAACGATTCGGAATCTCCAACACAGATATCGCGCTCTATACCAGCTGGCTGTATCTCCCCTGGGTCATCAAACCTTTGTGGAGCCCGGTGGTTGACCTGTTTAAAACGAAGCGCTGGTGGATCGTCGTCATGCAACTGATCATCGGGGCAGCGTTGGGTGGTGTTGCCCTTGCTATTCCGCTACCGGGATACTTTCAAATCACCCTTATCTTTCTCTGGCTGCTTGCCTTCAGCTCAGCTACCCACGACATTTCAGCTGATGGATTCTACATGCTTGGACTAAATGAGCACCAGCAGGCCTATTTTGTCGGGATTCGAAGCACCTTCTACCGTATTGCCATGATCACCGGACAAGGGTTGCTCATCATTCTGGCCGGATATTTCGAGACAGCCACCGGCTTACCACCTGTGGAAATATCCGTGCAGGCCAGTCCGGGATATGCCAAAACAATTGAACTTCCACAGGTAACCCAGGATGCGGCGTCACAATCCGGCAACGCCACTTTTTCAGTATTCCCGGGTACGGTGAACCTTTCAACACAAAACATTCCATCACGGCAGATGGACTCCATCCGCAAAATAGTTTCAAGCCACAACATTTCACTGGGCTTTGTTGGCAACGGTAAGCAGCAGTCCTCTTCTGGCAAAACCGCCGAATCCTCTGTTTGGTCGGACTATATTTCCACTCCGCTAAAACATTTCCTGCTAAAACATTTCCAAAAATCTGAAGGAGTCCAATCAGGAGAACTCCTGGCAGGAAATGTCAAGGTAGTAGCCATCAAACTGAACGGCAAACCGGAAGCCGGGAAGGAGATGATCCTGAATTTCAAATTGAAAGCTGGCGACAACAGCCTGAAACTTTTGGAAGGTGAACGACTCGCCTTCAACCTGGAAAACTGGGAACAACCTGCCTACCTGCTCTTTCAGGCAGATCCCAAACTCAATTCACCGACTGATGCCAGTTTCAAGGGAACCTCCGGAAATATTCACCTTGCATGGAGTATCACCTTTGTCATTTTGGCCATCCTCTTTGTTATTTTCTCGCTGTACCACCGCTTTATCCTGCCTTACCCCCCTACTGACGGGAAAGTACTAAAAGGCGAAGAGAGCATTTTAGGCGCTTTCTTCAAAACATTTGCCTCCTTCTTCAAGCGGAAAGAGATTTGGGTCATCCTCTCCTTTTTGATGTTCTACCGTCTGGGAGAGGCACAGTTGATCAAAATGGCCTCCCCGTTCATGCTCGATTCCAGGCAACTGGGTGGTCTTGGTCTGACCACCGGAGAGGTGGGCCTCATCTATGGCACCTTCGGGATTCTTGCCCTGACTGCCGGAGGAATTATCGGTGGACTGGCTGCTTCCCGCAAGGGTTTCAGGTACTGGTTGTGGTGGATGGTACTCGCCATCAATATTCCGCACCTTGCCTACGTTTACATGGCCTATGCACAACCATCCAACTATTTTGTCATTAGTTTATGTGCAGCTATCGAACAGTTCAGCTACGGTTTTGGTTTTACTGCCTACATGCTGTACATGATCTATATATCTGAAGGAAAGAACAAAACAGCTCATTTCGCCATTGCCACCGGTTTCATGGCCCTTGGAATGATGTTACCGGGGATGTTCTCCGGCTGGTTGCAGGATATCATCGGATACAAATATTTCTTTGTTTGGGTGATGTTGTGCATGATTCCGGGCATGATTCCGGTTCTTTTCCTGAATGTTAAACCGGAGTTCGGGAAAAAGGCGAAGGAAATGTGAAAAAGTGAAAATGAGAAGATGTGAAAATGAAAAAAATATTGATATTCCTTGCGGTATTGTTTTTGGGGCAATTTTCCTATGCCCAGGTGGATCTGGAAAAATTACTTCATCATCCATGGGTTGATTCGGTATTCAATTCACTGACGCCGGAGCAGCGGGTGGGACAATTGGTTTGGATCGATGTAACCGCAAAAAACAATCTTTCGAAACAGTTCAAAGATGCCGAACTGATTAAAAAATATGGCATCGGCGGGATTATCTTTTTCGAGGGTGAACCGGATACGCAGGCCAACCTCACCAACTTTTACCAGTCACTTTCCCCTACACCTTTGCTTGCGGTGATGGATGCAGAGTGGGGAATAGGAATGCGGTTGCCTGGAATTATGGCGCTTCCCTACAATATGGTCCTTGGTGCCACAGGCAATGCAGAATTGGTTAAAGAGGCAGCCGAGGAGATGGCCCGGCAGATGAAAAGAATCGGTATCAACATAGCCCTGGGACCCTCTTGCGACATCAACACTGAACCAATGAACCCGATTATCGGCATGCGCTCTTTCGGTGAATCGCGCAAAATGGTGACCGATTTCAGCCTGGCGGCCATCCAGGCCCTGCAGGAAAATGGGATCATGGCCTCAGCCAAACATTATCCCGGGCATGGTGACACCCAAGCCGACTCCCATTTGATGCTCCCGCTGCTCCCATATTCAAAGGAACGGCTCGACTCTCTCGAATTGTATCCCTTCCGGCAGCTCTCCAATGCAGGAGTTGGCTGCATCATGACCGCCCATCTGCAGGTTCCTGCAATGGATAGTACCAAAGGGATACCTTCCAGCTTGTCGCCCAAAATTATCGATCAGATTTTGCACAAAGAGTGGCAATTCAAAGGACTCGTGATCACCGATGCCATGAACATGAGGGGTGTAAAAGGATATGAAAATCCCGGCAGGCTTGAAGTGCTTGCCCTGAAAGCAGGGAACGATGTTGTCGAATATCCCGCTGATCCCGAGCTGGCGGTGAAATCCATTTTGGCCGCCTTGAAAACCAAAGAGCTGTCGCAGGAAGATCTCAACCTGAAATGCCGGAAAGTATTGGCAGCCAAGTTGTGGTGCGGCTTGAACCACATGGAGAAAATAGAGACGGTCAACTTGATTCGCGACCTCAACACACCGCAGGCAGAGCTGACCAAACGAAAGATCATAGAATCCTCACTGACCTTGCTGACCAACAACAAGGAAATCATTCCTATCGGTCATCTGGAGGATACCAAAATTGCCACTTTGTCAATAGGGAGCGAGAATGTAACCCCCTTCCAGAAAATGCTTGCCAAATATACCAAAGTGGATTTTTTTCAGCTGAAGCAGAATTTTTCGGATGCCGAAAGGGTTGAAATACAAAAGAAACTGAGCGGGTATGATCTGGTTGTAGCCGGCATTCACTCAATGTACGAAAGTAAACTCCGCCAGTCGCTTCAGGTTGGCATCCTGCAAAAAGAGAAACCGGTGAGACCCTATGGTGTAACCGATCAACTCGATTCGCTCTTTACATTCCTTGCATCAAAACAGAAAACCATTGCGGTTCTCTTTGCGAGTCCATACGGATTGGGTGAAATACATGCAACTTTGCCGGTTGATGGATTGTTGGTGGCCTATCAGAACGATTCGCTGGCACAAGAGCTTTCAGCCCAACTGATATTTGGCGGAATCGCAGCCAAAGGGAAGCTTCCTGTTTCCGTAGCCGGGAAGTTCAGGGTTGGAGATGGGCTGGAAATTAAGAAACCCATCCGATTGAAATACACCATCCCGGAGGAAGTTGGTATTCAATCAGCGCAAATAAATTACCAGATCGACTCCATCGTTTCTCAGGCCCTTGAGCGGAAAGCCTTTCCTGGTTGCAATGTACTGGTGGCAAAAGATGGTAAGATCATCTTCCGAAAAGCTTACGGTTTCCACACCTACGATAAAATGATCCCCGAAAAGGAAGATGATTTGTACGATCTTGCCTCCGTAACCAAGATCACTGGAGGCTTGCCTGCCTGGTTGAAATTGTACGATGAGGGGAAAATCAATCCAGACGAATATGTATCCACCTACTATCCCGAATGGAAAAACCGGCTCTTCCTCCGTTCCAATAAATCGGACATCACCGTTAGGGAACTGCTTTCGCATCAATCCGGCCTGACACCTTTTTTCCCATTTTGGAAAAAAAGCCTGAAAGAGAGTAAGCTCTCGCCTCATTGGTATGCTTTCGAGCCCGACCAGGCGCATGGATTACAGGTTGCCAGGGGAATGTATCTCGATAACCGGTTCCCGGAAACGGTCTACAAATCGATCCGTAAGTCCGCTTTAAAAAACAGGGGCAAATACGTCTACAGCGACCTTCCTTTCGTGCTGACGCCAAAAATCACATCCGGCATTTCAGGTAAGTCCTTTGTTGAAGAACTGGACAACAATTTTTACAAGCCGTTGGGAGCCTACCGGATCACCTACAATCCAATGCTAAAATTCAAGGACGATGAGATTATTCCGACCGAAAATGACAATTACTACCGCAAACAACAGTTGCTCGGAACGGTTCACGACGAATCTGCGTCAGTTTTGGGAGGAATTTCAGGCAATGCCGGGCTATTTGCCACAGCCAATGACCTTGCCAAACTCTATCAGATGTACCTGCAAATGGGCAGTTACGGCGAAAAACAATACCTGAAGGAGAGCACCATGAAGGAGTTTTCGAGGGTTCAATTTCCGCAAAACAAGAACCGACGGGGGCTGGGATTTGATAAACCTTCGCTAAATAATTCTGAACTTGCTGAAAAAGAGGCCTATCCTATTAAAGCCGCTTCTCCTGAAAGCTTTGGCCACTCAGGTTATACCGGCACGTTTACCTGGATCGATCCAAAATATGGTTTGGTCTATATTTTCTTATCGAACAGGGTCTTTCCAACAAGGGATAACAATAAAATTAGTGAAATGAATGTACGCACAGAAATACAGAGGATCATTTACAATCAACTGACAAAAAAATAATTGGTATTATATCTTACAAAAAACTTAATTAATGTAAAAATTTGTTACATTAGTACCCATTAAACCAGTCAAGGTATTTCAATTTTAGGAAAACCATTTTTTATAAATTTGAGTGTATCGATCAGCTTTTTAGCTTCATGCATTCTCTCTCGTTGTTTAATTCTTTTTGAAACCCTTGATTCTTTTATTCTGTATTACCAAAACAAATCTTTATGTTTCGACTCCTCGTTTGTCTGGTAGGTGCTGCACTGATGGTCGCATGTCAATCTGTTAGCTCCAAGTTGAAAGAAGCTGAGCAGATTTCACGAAGTGTGTCCGACCAATTTATTCCGGATACCCGGGAAGATTTGTACCAAATCCATTTCAGCACCAGCGGGAAATCTTTGGTGGCTTTCGGGGAGACAACCAATGCAGAAGCCAAAAACGCACTTTCCTCCCGTTTGAAAAATTTAGCAAGCCCAATCCTGGACAGTATCAAATTATTGCCTGATCCTGCTTTGGGAGTAAACAGTTGGGGGTTGGTTACCATCAGCGTTTGCAACATCCGCTCAGCTCCTGGTCACAGCGCCGAAATGTCGTCACAGGCCATTCTCGGAACTCCTGTCAGGATACTGAAAAAATCAGGCTCATGGCTTTACATTCAAACCCCCGACCGTTATCTTGGCTGGGTAGATGACGATGCCGTGCAACAGACCGATGCTAACGGTATGTCGGCATGGAAAAAAGGGAAGCGATTCATCTATCTTCCGCTGGTTGGCACAGGAACCAATCCGGTGACCAAGGAGGCAGTCACGGACCTTGTAGCAGGAAGCATCCTGAAACTGGATACCATTTCCAAAGCCGAAGCGCTGCTCGAAATGCCGGATGGACGTAAACTGTCCGTCCCTGCCAGTGACGGAATGGATTTTGACCTCTGGAAAAAGCAAACCGAAGCCAATCTGTTTTCCTTAAGCAGCACTGCCAGATCCCTGACCGGTCGTCCCTATTTGTGGGGCGGAACCTCAAGTAAAGGGGTCGACTGCAGTGGATTCGTGAAGACCGTCTTCTTCCTAAATGGCATCATACTGGCCCGTGATGCTTCGTTACAATTCAGGATCGGACAGTTTACCGACCCTCAAAACGGCTACAATGCATTGAAACCAGGTGACCTGGTTTTCTTCGGAAGGAAGGCAAACGGGGACAAGCCGGCCAGGGCCACCCATGTAGGAATGTATCTTGGAAACGGAGATTACATCAATTCATCCGGATACGTGAAGATCAACAATTTCTCTCCCGACCAAAAATCCTATGCCAAATACAGGGAGGGAATGTGGCTGGGAGGCCGGACCATCCTGGGTTCCGAAGGATCGAAGGGGATTGTGAAGGTGAAGGAGCATCCGTGGTACTGAAAAAAAAAGACGGGGAGAGGGGGAGACGAGGAGACTGGGGGAGCACTACTCCCAAACGTCACTCCCTGAAGCCTGTCGAAGGGTCGAAGGGTCGAAGGGCTGACGGAATGACCAAGGATAAAGGATAAAGTAAAAAGGATAAAGTGCAGGGACATAGGAATTTTAGAACTCCGGAGGAGTGATATGTTTGTAGAAATGAAGTCCAAAATTGAACCCCGTCCGCGCAGGGATTTAGAAAAGGGAGGAACTCTCAATTCGGACGGAATGAACAAAATAATTGAAAAAGATCAACTGATTGAACAGAGAATTAGATAATGAAAACGAACCGCAGAACATTTTTAGGAGCGACAACCATGGCAGCAGGTGCAGGTATCTTGTCATCGTTTTCGAAGGACGGAAAATCCCTGCCGCATTACAAACCAACCGGTAATGGGTTGAAATTTACCTTCAGGCCTTTCGAGCTTCTGCTCAGGCATGTTTTTACCATTGCCTCCAACTCCAGGACCACCACTGCAGTGATGTTGACAGAGCTTGAATGGGAAGGTGTAACCGGCTATGGTGAGGCATCCATGCCGCCCTATCTGGGAGAGTCGCACCAGACAGCTACAAAATTTCTCTCTTCGCTGAATTTATCCCAGTTCAAAGATCCATTCAAGATGGAAGAGATCCTCGATTATGTTGATGCTGCCCTACCGGGAAACTGTGCCGCAAAAGCGTCGGTCGACATTGCGCTGCATGATTTGGTCGGGAAGTTGCTGAACCAACCCTGGCACCGGATTTGGGGTTACTCTCCGGAAAATACCCCGCTGACCACTTTCACCATTGGGATCGACAAAAATGAAGAGGTCATTGCAAAAACCAAAGAGGCCTCGGCATTTAAAATATTGAAAATAAAAATTGGCGGCGGAAACGATGAAGAGATGATTAAAAGCGTTCGTTCTGTTACCAAAGTACCGCTTTGCGTGGATGTCAACCAGGGCTGGAAAGACCGTCAGAAGGCATTGGATAAAATCTTCTGGCTAAAAGAACAGGGAGTTGTCTTCATCGAACAACCCATGGACAAACACAACTTTGACGACACGGCCTGGCTTACCCAGCATAGTCCTTTGCCCATCATGGCAGATGAAGCGCTGCAAAGAGTCGGAGATGTAGAACGGCTTCATGGAGTCTATTCCGGGGTGAACTGCAAACTGATGAAATGCACCGGCATGCGCGAAGCCCACAAAATCATTGAGATGGCAAGAAGCCTGAAAATGAAAACCCTGATGGGATGCATGACAGAGACCTCCTGCGGAATAAGCGCTGCGGCCCAGCTTTCACCCATCGTCGACTGGGCTGATCTGGATGGAAACCTGTTGATCTCCAACGATCAATTCGAGGGGATGAAGGTTGTGGACGGAAAAGTGACCTTAAGTGATTTACCAGGGATTGGCGCTAAGAAAAAAATTAACAATTAATCTCTTAATATACTTCAATTCAAAATGTTAACTTGAGCAATTTACTATGAAAAAAACGGTAGCATTTATCTTCATTTTGTGCCTTTTTGTACAAATATTGATGGCACAAAAAAGGACAGTGTCTGGAGTTGTCCGTGACAACGCGACCAATGAACTACTTCCGGGAGTTTCAGTTCTTGAAAAGGGGACTACGAACGGAATAGTGACTAATAATGACGGAAAGTTTGAGCTTTCGGTTAAAAACGGAGCAGTGTTGGTATTTTCATTTATTGGAATGAAACCACTGGAATTTAAAGTTGGCGCATCATCCACGATTAAGATTGCTCTTGAAGCGGCAACCCAAGAGGTCGATGAGGTTGTGGTGACTGCAATGGGTATCAAGAAAGAAAAGAAAGCGCTTGGGTACTCTGTTCAGGACATTAAAAGTGAAGAGATTCTTCGGAACAAAAGTTCGAATCTGATCAATTCACTGAGTGGTAAAATTGCCGGCGTTAACGTTGTTCAAAGTAACGGATCTGCAGGAGGAGGCACCCAGATTGTTGTTCGCGGTGGAACCTCTCTCGAACGAGACAATCAACCTTTGTTTGTGGTGGATGGTGTCATTTACGATAACTCAACCCCCATTGGCGGAAACAGTGGCTTTGATGGTACAACTAGAAACTCTACCACCTTTGGTAACCGTGTCATGGATATTAATCCTGAAGATATCGAAAACATGTCAGTTCTGAAAGGTCCTGCTGCTACAGCACTTTACGGATCACGGGCTGCTGCCGGGGTTATCCTCATTACGACCAAAAAAGGCCAGGAGGGGGATTTAAAAGTTAGCTTCAGCTCAAAACTATCGTCTAATTGGGTCAACCGTTATCCGAATCAACAAGGAAAATACAAAAGAGGTTACTACAGTACAGCCGGAGTCTTTAGCGATTACACTACACAATCATGGGGTGATCAGTTTAAACCAAGTGATGCGATGTATAACAATATCGAAGATTTTTTTCAGAAAGGATCGATTGTAGACAATAGTGTTAACGTTTCAGGTGGTAACAAAAACGGAACTTTCTTTTTATCTGCATCCAGATATGACCAAACTGGTATCATACCTGCTACCGGATTTGACAAAACAACATTCCGTTTCAATGCCGATCAAAAATTCGGCAAACTGACAGTTGGTGCCAATGTGGCCTATTCAAATGCCAATACCGACAAAACATTAACGAGCGCAGGCTTGTACAATGGCGGAGGTAATGGCGCCATGACAGCAGTATACGGATGGGCCAGAAGCGAGGATATGCATAAGTATCTCAATGCTGATGGTACCAAATACCGTATGTTCGAAGGTCTTCAGCCACTCTCTTCAGATGTTGAAAATCCTTATTGGATTGTAAATAAAAACACACTGGGCGATCAGACAAACCGTTTTACCGGAACTACCTTTGCGAATTTTGATGTGGCCAAATGGTTTAATATCAGCTATCGTTTAGGATATGACAGTTATATCAAAAAGGATAATACTTTCATTGCCCCGGGAGGTGCCGTTCTGGAAACCTACCAAAAAGGGAGATTGTCTGAAAGCGATTTGACCTATGGATACCTTTCATCTAACCTGTTGCTGACTTTTAACAAGAAGATCCGTGATTTCGATTTAAACCTGCTCCTGGGACAATCCATCGAAGATACCAAAACCGAGACCCAGCGCAGAACCGGATATACTTTTATAACACAAGGCATATATAGTTTTGAAAACATTAAAGCAACGGATAAAACATTTCAGTCGGTTCACTCACGAAAACGTCTGATGGGTATTTTCGGCGAATTCCGGGCATCATACAAAAATATCGCTTATTTAACTGCTACCGGCCGTAACGACTGGACCTCAACATTACCCGACGGAAACAATTCCTATTTCTATCCATCGGTAAGCGGGAGTTTCGTATTCACTGAACTATTGCCTAAAAACAGCATCCTTTCTTTCGGAAAATTACGAGCCTCATGGGCTTTAGTTGGCAAAGACACCGATCCTTATGCTACTTCAACTTCCCTATGGGCTCCCAGAGAATTTCTGGGCGGTATTGGTGTTGGAAACAGCTGGACCCGGGGTAATATTTACCTGAAACCGGAGCAGACAGAATCAGTTGAAGCTGGTCTGGAAATGCGCTTTTTAAATGGCCGCATTGGAGTTGACTATACCTATTATACCAACAATAGTTACGACCAGATTGTAACACCCCGGCTAAGTCAAACGACCGGTTATATCCTGTTGTCTACCAATGTCGGCAGCGTATTAAACAAAGGGATGGAACTTTCCATTAACGCTGTTCCTGTTCAAACCAAAAACCTGAAATGGGATATTACTTTAAACCTTTCCGGAAACCGTGGAAGAGTTGAAAAGCTGCTTACAGGTCAGGATGTTTTATATGTAACCGATGTACAGGTTGGAAACGCCAAAGCGGCCTCTTTCAACAACGGAAAATTCATGGGAATTTCAGGCTCCGCATGGACGCGTGATGCCACAACCGGAAGTTTGGTTCTGGACTGGAATACGGGAATGCCGACCAGCAACAACCTTACAACCAATTTTGTCGGCAATCGTGAATCAACTTTTACAGGAGGTTTGAATAACAACCTGAGATGGAAAAACTGGATGGTTTCTATCCTGTTCGACATTCGGGTTGGTGGCGATATCTTCAACGGTACCGATTATTACATGACATTGGCAGGGATGAGCGAACGTTCACTGAACCGTGAATCATTAACACTTACAGGAGTTGCAAAAAATCCGGTAACACTCGCACTCGAATCTAAAACTTATACTTACGAAGCCGGTAAAAGCTACAATATCACAACTTCTTCCGGTGCCGTTCAACAGCGATATGGAAATGATATCATTCGCAATTACTGGGGAACTTATTTTCCGCTTGAAACAGCGAACTTTATCACCAAAACAAACTGGTTACGCATGCGATCAGTTTCGCTTACTTACAACCTGCCGAAGGGAATTATCAACCGGCAGAAAGTTTTCAAAGATCTGTCTGTAACTGTTTCAGGGAATAATTTGCTTTTGTTGACAAACTACAAAGGAATGGATCCTGAAACCAGTGTGGCAGGCTCGGGAGTTGTTGGTTCAAGTTCCTCAGGCATCGATTATTGCGGTGTTCCTGCTACTGCTGGCGTTTCGGTTGGACTTAACATTACATTCTAATCAAATTTTAAAAAGGAAAATAAAATGAAAAAGATAGTACGATATAGTTTAGCCTTATTATTGGCATTCAGCTCCAATTCCTGTAAAAATTGGATCGATGTGAATGTTAATCCGGATTATCCTACCAACGTGGTTGCCTCTGTATCATCCAGGCTTCCCTGGATACAGCACCATTACAATTACGGGTATGGTGCTGCCAGTACAAGAGCCGCTTTAATCACAGGGCAAATCACATCAACCACATTTACCGGTACCAATGGGATTCTTCCTGCCTGGAATCCAACTAATGTCTTATCAACAACGCCTTACCAGCATTGGTTTGTTGGTTCAGCTGCCAATCTGAGTGATCTAATGACCAAAGCAGAAGCTGAACAGGCGTGGCATTACATAGGTGCGGCTTACACAATCAGGGCGATGGGCTTTATGCTAATGCTCGACTGGTATGGCGAAATGCCTTATACGGAATCATTATCTTCTATCCTTAATCCAGTTTACAGTGATGGTAAAACCATTTTTGAAGGATGTATTGCCGATTTGGACAAAGCATTGGAGTACTTTCAGAAAACCCAACCTTCAGGAGCTACTCCTTTGTCAAAAGGCGATAGCTGGAACGGTGGGGATGTACAGAAATGGACCAAACTGATTTATGGATTAAAGGCCAGATGGCTTAATAATCTTTCGAAAAAAACCATTTATAATCCAACGACAATTTTAGATGCAGTGTCAAAAGGGCCGCAAAATACGGCTGAAAGCACCATTATTCAGCATGTGAATGATCCTACTGATGTAATTGGCGATGTTCTCGTTGGCGACCCGCTTAAAACAGCCTATATTTTTGATACGGCTGCATGGAGTGATTGGGCTCGCTTTACCAAATGGTATGTTGACCTACTCGAAAATTCGTACACGGGTGGTTCAGGGGTTATCGATCCACGGGCTGATAAAATGTTGCCATCTAATCAGCATTGGGAGAATGTGTTCAATCCCAGTACAAAAACCTATGTTCTTACACCAAAATTCATACGGACCAAAGGGGTTGATGTAATAAAAACCAACATCCGCCTAAACAAAGGTCCGATGTTGAGTAATTATTCGGCAACTACAAAGAAATGGTCTGTCACCAGCACCGATCCAAACCGAAAGGGAGACAGTATCTACGTAAACATCCGCGCGCTGTGTGGCAAAACTGGCGCTTTAACAAGCGAAAGCACATATGCATCTACAGATGGTACAATTCTATCTACCGGTACTTTCTATTCACGTCCTGAATCTCCAACAGACGTGATGACTTACCACGAAATGTGTTTTATCAAAGCAGAGGTTATGTTTCGCCAGGGAAATAGTGCCGGAGCTTTAACTGCATACAAGGAAGGAATCAGGGCTCACATGCAAGCGATGAATACCAAACTGAAACAGTACGCCAGTTCAACAAACCCCGGTAAAAAAGCGATGAACGATGCCGATATCGAAACCTTTATCAGCAGCGCTGCCGTTGCTCAAACACCGGGCGAACTGACGATGGCCAAAATTATGCAACAGAAATTTATTGCCTTATCATTTACCCAACAAAATTGGAACGACATGAGACGTTTTAATTTCTCAGCCGGTAATATTGGTAGTTTTGGCGTTGTTTATCCGGGCTTTGACCACCCAATGGAGTTCAGCTCTGACGCTGGCACAAAAATCCCAGGAGCCAGCAAAACTGATATAAATTATTGGTTCCGGCGCATTGGTCAGTGTTCGCATGAAATCAATTATAATTCGGTCAACATGAAAGCCTCAAATCCGAAAGCATTCGATCTGGATATCTGGTCAGTTCCGGTATGGTGGGATCAGGAATAGTACCTTATTTCAGTATCTAGATTTTTATGTCGGATACGACCGTTTATTGAAATAAATTTTAATTCAAAAGGAAAGGTATTTGTTCTCAATATGGAACAAAGCCTTTCCTTTTTTTAATAACCTGAACTCGGCCAAAAGAAGAGGATTAGTATGATTTTGTATCGGCATCCAAGATTACGGAAGGATTACCTGATCAAGCCTGCTTCACCAGAGAGTTTCGGCTATTCATGTTATACCGGAATTTTTGTATGAATCGCTCCAAAATTCAGTTTTATATAGATTTTTTATCCAAAGGATCATCCCTGTCAGAGAACACAAAAAGATAAGTAACCTAAATACCTGCACTGCATTTCAACGCGCTAGATACAAAAATTTGACAAAAAAATAAATTGGTATTATATCTTACAAAAAACCTAAATAATGTAAAAAATTGTTATATTAGTACCCACTAAGTTAACAAAAGTGAATTTTATAATTTCCAACAATTTGTTAACAAAGTTAATAATATCAAGTGGAAAGTTATCCTTGCAGACAAACAAGAACTGTGAACAGTGAAAAAACTACCTTGAAAGTTATTCCAGCAAATGAATTACTTAAATTGAATAAGCAGAATTACTTAAAACCAAAAACAAAATGAAATGAAAAAAACATTAGCTCTCTTTTTCATTTTGTGCATGGTCATTCAGTTGACCTTCGCGCAAAAGCGAACACTCACCGGAACTGTTCGTGACAATGCAACCGGAGAACTTCTTGTAGGTGTTACCATTGTAGAAAAGGGGACATCTAACGGAACAATAACGGATGCCAGCGGTAACTTCAAGATTTCGATTGCACCGGAATCATCAATTTCGGTCAGCTTTATTGGAATGAAAAGCAAAGATGTTAAACCAGGAAGGGTTACCAATATTACCATTGATCTTGAATCCGATATTTCGCAGGTTGAAGAGGTAGTGGTTATTGGATATGGCACACAGAAAAAAGCCAATCTTACAGGTTCAGTATCCACAGTTGATGTACAAAAAACATTGAAATCCAGACCTATAACTGACGTTGGTCGCGGACTTCAGGGATCAACTCCTGGTTTAATTATCACAACTACTTCGGGTGCTATAGGAGCTGCCCCTACGATAACTATACGTGGAGTAACAGGATCTTTAAATTCATCTGCTACTCCTTTAATATTGCTGGACAACGTTCCTATACCCGATCTCAATTTTATAAATCCAGATGATATTGAGTCAATATCTGTATTAAAAGACGCGGCTTCTACAGCAATATACGGAGCTCGTGCGGCTTTTGGTGTTGTGCTGATCACTTCAAAGTCTGGGAAAAGAGATGAAAAAGTTAGAGTGAGTTATTCGAATAACTTCGCTTGGGCAACTCCCGCAAATCTTCCTGAAATGGCACCTGCCTGGCAAAGTGGGTTGGCTTATCTTACAGCAGCGCGTCATAATAATCCATCCACACAATATGTTGGTACAATTGGAGGTCTCCGGTACAACGACGATATCATTGCCAAGATGAAAACATGGTCTGAAACCTATGGTAAGGGAGAAGGATTATCCAGGGAAATGGAACGTGGACGTGACTTTGAGATGTACGTAGGGTATATGGAGGCCTATCGTGATTGGGATATAGCTAATTTGTTCTTTAGTAAATGGACCCCACAACAGAATCAAAATTTCTCGGTAAGTGGTGGCTCAAAATCAACAAGTTACAGCATCAGTCTTGGCTACCTTGACCAAACCGGTATATTCAAAGCAAAACCAGATCAGTATAGCCGTTACAACGTGAATGCCAACATTAATTCTGATGTTAACAAATGGCTGACGATCAGACTGAGGACTCAGCTATCAAAGACAGATTTTCAAACTCCTTTCTCTTTGAGTGGAGGTACTTATACCCCATTATTTACTTTGTATCGCTGGCAACCGTCCTATCTTTATGGTACCTATAAAGGATTGCCTTTCCGTAATCCCGTTAACGAGTACGAACAGGCCAAATACCAAACAAAAGATATATGGTACAATCGCTATTCTATGGGTGCGACTCTAAAACCAATAAAAGGACTATCAGTGGATTTTGATTACACCTATATTACGAATCAGGAAGGCAATAATACAACTGGGGGAATACCATATGCATTGGATATTTACACAGCTCCAAATGCTGCAAACGTAGCCGATCCGACTACCATGTACAAAGCATATACCACCTCCTATGATTATGTATCAGCCGATGATGCCCGTACAGAAGGTTATGTTATGAACAGTACTATCTCCTATGAGAAAACTATTAAAGAGCATAGTTTCAAAATTATGGCAGGTACCAACATTGAGTCCTCAGAATACAAATATCATTGGTCCCAACGGAAAGGAGTACTGGATTATACCCATCCCGAGATAGCCCTTGCAACAGGTGATCAGTTTGTAGCCGGTTCTCATTCAAAATCTGCAATTTCCGGATTCTTCGGGCGTTTTAATTATGTATATAAAGATCGTTATCTTTTTGAGTTTAATGGTCGATATGATGGAACATCCAAATTCTTTGGTGAAAATCAATGGGGTTTCTTCCCATCCGTATCTGTTGGATACCGTATCACAGAGGAACCATTCATGAAATCTTTGAAGCCTTATATTACTTCCTTAAAACCTAGAGCATCATGGGGTAGGGTAGGGAATCAGGATGTCCCATCCGGACAGTTTTTGTCAAATATCGGTGTAGGAACATCTTCCTGGTTAATTGGCAACAAAAATACCTCTTATGCGGGAGTTCCAACCACCCTGAATCCTGTATTAACCTGGGAAACTGTTCAAACATTGGACTTTGGAGCTGATGCCCGCTTATTTAATGATAAAATGGGTATTAATTTCGACTGGTTTCAACGGAAGACACTTAATATGTTAGGTGCAGGACAGGTTGTTCCCAGCTCTTTCGGAGGATCCTCACCAATGGTAAATTACGGTGAATTGACTACAAATGGTTTTGAAATTGCCATTGATTACAACCATACCTTTAAGAATGATCTGCACATTTTATTATCTGCCAGTTTATCTGATTACAGTACCAAAATAACGAAGTTTGCTTCAGCGTCTGACCCCAACGTATACAACAATTATGAAGGGAAAACAATTGGGGAAATTTGGGGTTATACCACTGACAGACTTTTTCAGGTCTCTGATTTTGATCTGAATACTACTACCAATAAATATGTTTTGAAGGCGGATTTGCCCGCTCAGACCTTGCTCGAAAGCAGTAGTTTTACTTTTGCCCCTGGTGATGTGAAGTATATAGACATGAACGGTGATAACAAAATTGGATACGGGATCAATACCCTAAGCGATCACGGAGATTTATCCGTTATTGGAAATTCACAACCTCGCTATCTGTATGGATTGCGTGTTAATGCTGATTGGAAGGGCTTTGATGTCGATGTATTCTTTCAAGGCGTAGGTTCCAGAAAATACTGGGCTACTGGAAATACTGCAATTCCGGGTTGGGATGCATCTGAAGCATGGTATGCACACCAAATGGATTATTGGACTACCGATAATACTACTGCCTATTACCCACGTCCTTCGAATTTAGCACAGGGAGGAAGTCGTTATAACTTCCAGACTCAAACTAAATATTTATTGAATATGGCCTATTGCAGGTTGAAGAATGTAACTCTGGGTTATTCTCTTTCTCCTAAAATTGCGAAAATGGTCTATGTCCAAAAATTCAGGGTTTATGTTAGTGGAGAAAATCTATTCGAAATTGATGGCCTGGGTAATGTCCCGCTCGATCCAGAAACCGGATTGCAAAGTACTGCTGACTCCCGTATGTTTGGACGTGGTTATCCATACCGCAGGACCTTTTCATTTGGAGTTCAATTAACCTTTTAGCAAAAAACTAAAATAGATATTATCATGAAAAGAATATTACTTATACTAACTCTTACGACGCTTTTTGCGACGAGTTGTTCGGATTTTCTGGACAAGCCACCTCTTTCTACACTAACCGATGATGGATTCTGGGTCTCCGAATCGAATGTACGTTTGTATGCTCAAAACTGCTACACTGACTATTTTACAGGATATGGCAGCGGTTGGACCTGGGGTAAGTTTTTCTCCGGGGAGACATTCAATGATGATTTTACTACTTTGGGGGCATGGACAAAAACTACACCAGCGACCAGTTCCGCCTGGACATTTACATATGTCCGAAAGGTCAATATCTTAACCGACCGGCTTGAACGTGTTCAGATGTCCGATGCTGCAAAGAATCACTGGAGGGGAATTGCCCGTATGTTCAGGGCTTTGGAATATTCCGATATGGCCCAAAAATTTGGCGATGTTCCATGGTATGATACCCCATTGGATATTGCAGATAATGCTGCATTGTACAAAAAACGCGATCCACTGGCAACAATTGTTCAAAAAATTATTGACGATTTTGAATTTGCTGCTGCAAATGTCAGACTAACAGATGGTGCACTTCAGGTAAATCGTGCTACAGTTCTAGGCCTTATGGCAGACAGGTTACTCTATTTCGGCACTTATTTGAAATACAATCTAAACAATACAGCTCTGGCAAAAACTTGCCTTGAAAGATCAAAATGGGCTGCAGGTCAAATTATTGACGGTGTTGTTGGAAACTATTCAATTGAGAATAATTACAGGGCTATTTTCTCTTCTAAAGACCTTACAAGCAACAAGGAGGTTATCTTCTTCCGCCAATATGAAACGGCCATGACTACTCATTGTTTGATGAGTTATGTTAATAGGGAACCTCAGACAGGCATGTCAAAAGCCGCCTTTGAATCATACCTTAGCATTGATGGTCTGCCTATTAAACAATCTCCATTGTACAGTTATGCTTCTGACAATGGTAAAAGACGTTTTAAAGTTGCTTATCAGAACCGTGACCCTCGCTTGAATTACACAGTTGTTGATTCTCTCCGAATCAACGGTATTCACAGTGCATACAGCACCTCCGGAATATGTATCTGGAAGTTCCTGGATGCAACAGCAAATCCGGGCGACTTGACTTCATTAAGCAATGTAAATGTTACGGATGCGCCAATTATGAGGCTGGGTGAAGTAATGGTGAACTATATTGAAGCAGCTGTAGAACTTGGTACTGTTGGAGGTTTGGCCGTTACTCAGGCAGATTTTGATAAAACAATCAACAAATTACGTACAAGGACATTCAACGGGAAGAGATTGCCCAATGTAACTTTAGCAGGTAATAGTCTGTCGGTTAATGGCATAATCATTGACGATCCGGATCGGGATCCATCGGTAAGTCCATTGTTGTGGGAGGTTCGTCGCGAACGTCGCATCGAATGCATGATGGAAGGCAAGCGGAATACCGATTTGCGCAGATGGAAGAAATATGATTACCTGAAAGCTGATAAATCCAATGTTAATACTTTCCAAAATCCAAACGATTTATGTCTGGGCGCCTGGGTTGCCAAAGCAGATTATCCTGCCTCAACAAAATGGGCGACAATAACCACGAAGCTTTGGGATCCTGCTGCTCCAAAAAATCCAACTGCAAATTATGTTCCTCCTATAGTTGGAGGGTATATTTTTGGCATCTGGTCAATTACATCTGCTCAAAATAGAGACTGGATTAGCGGAGATCCATTTTACGAAAGACAATACTTAAATCCTGTACCTCTTGGTCAGATCAAGTTGTATCAGGATCAGGGCATCGAATTAACACAGAATCCGGGCTGGTAAAAACTGCCCTAAATTATTCTAAGCTGTAATTGATTTAAAAGGGAGGATTTGCTTGCAGACCTCCCTTTTGTTTTATGTATACCTGCAGCTAAAAACCTGACAGTACTTTTCTGCAATAAAACTGTTCGCTTTCAATTACATTTTAATGCAATTCTATCCTGTTTTTGAGGATACCTGTGATTCAGTTATTAAATTACTATTAATGAAAGCTGTAATATTTGTTTTCTACAAAACAATGAAAATACTTTTATCACTTTGTCTTATTTTATTACAAATTGGAATTGTTTCCGCCCAGATACTCCACTTTGCACACGTTACAGACACCCATGTCGGAAGTCAATCTGCTGCTGAAGATCTCTCTGCCACTGTGAACGATATTAACCAGCAAGCTGATATTGATTTTGTATTATTTACGGGAGATATCACCGAGTTCGGGTCTGATGAGGAGCTGATGCAAGCCCGGAAGATCATTGAACGGCTTAATAAACCCTGGTACATAACACCCGGAAACCACGACTCCAAATGGTCGGAGAGCGGAAACAACAGCTTTGTCACCACCTTCGGGTCGGAAAGATTCTCTTTCGAGAAGAACGGGTACCTATTTATTGGTACTGCCTCTGGTCCCAACATGAGAATGGCGCCCGGGCTTGTACCCCAAGAACAGCTGGTTTTTCTGGATTCTGTTCTGGTTCATCGAAAAATCAGGGATGAACCAGTCATCTTTGTGAACCATTATCCTCTCGATGAATCACTGGCAAACTGGTACAAAGTAATTGATCTGCTCAAAACAGCGAATATTCAGGCAACCTTGCTCGGACACGGTCACACCAACCGCCTGTACCATTTTGAGGGAATTCCGGGTATCATGGGACGATCAAATTTGCAGACAAAAAAAGCGGAAGTGGGCTACAACCTGGTCACCATCAAACAAGATACCATGTATTATGCAGAACGGCTCTCCTCCGGTAAAACCCTTCCGGTTTGGTGCAAAGTGCCAGTCGGGGCAAACCCCCGTGGTAACCATTCTTCCGGAAACATCAATGTTACCGTTCCCTCCACATCTTTCCCAAGACCCGATTATTCGATGAATCAAAAGTATCCAAACATCAGGGCCATATGGAATATTCAGGAAATGAGCGACATTGGTTCAGGAATCTCCGCTCGTAAAAATAGAGCCGTTTATGCCAATACTGCAGGTGATATAGTTGCTGTTGACCTGAGTTCCGGTACAAAAATCTGGAGTTATCCTACCGGAGGAAAAATCTACTCCACACCTGCGATCGATGGGAACAGGGTGGTTTGCGCTTCAACCGATCACAACATCTATTGTCTGGACCTTCAATCAGGCAAGCTGATCTGGATGCATCCTACCATTAAGCCTATCGTTGCATGCCCTGCCATCGAAGCAAACCGTGTTTACATCGGCTCCTCAGACGGATCGTTCCGATGCCTCAACCTTTCTGACGGGAAACTTGTCTGGAAATTCGACAGTGTAAAGAATTTCGTGGAGTGTAAACCACTTATCCTGAAAAATCATGTTTGTTTTGGCTCGTGGGGCAACACCTTCTATTCACTGGATAAAAAAACCGGAAATCTTATTTGGAAAAGGGAGAAACAGAGCAACAGGATGCTTTCGCCGGCAGCTGTCTGGCCGGTTGCTGCCCACGGGAAAATCTTTTTGGTTGCCCCCGACCGCCACATGACCGCTTTGGACGAAAATACCGGCGAAGAGATCTGGGATTCCGGCAAATACTCCTGCCGCGAATCGATTGGGATCTCCGCCAACGACAATCTTGTCTTCATAAAGAATATGATGGAAGGAAATGTAGACGCATTTTTCACTACCAAAGCAAACCAGGAACTGGCTTGGGAATGCAAAGCAGATCTGGGATACGAAATCGCCCCGTCTCCCCTCGTCGAATACGGGAAGTTCTTGTATATCCCAACCACTTCTGGTGTAGTCGTGGCCATCGACACAAAGACACACCAGATAGCCTGGAAACACAAAATCTGCAATGCCCTGATCAATTCGGTACTACCGATCGGAAAAGGAAGAATTCTGGTAAGTACGATGGATGGGCAGGTTGTTTGCCTTTCAGTAGAATGAAAGGATAAAGTAAAAAGGATAAAGTACGGAACTCCAATCAGTTGTACATTTATTACCGAAACCCTGAAAGGGTTGAACATTTAATCGTTAGGAAACAAATCTCCGTATACCTCAAATCCCACTTTATCCTTTTGACTTTATCCTTTATCCTTTATCCTTGGAAACTCCTTTATCCTTATTTTGGCTACTTTAGTAAAAAATTTCGCCAATGCATTTAGCCAAATTCCGGGCCTTTATCTTCGACATGGACGGAGTGCTGATCGACAGCGAGAACCTCTACAAAGTGATTGAGCAAAAACTTTTTGACAAAGTTGGTGTTGTAATTGATCACGACGAGCATGTCTCCTACCAGGGAAGTTCCAATCCGGTGATGTGGGGCAAGATCAGGGAGAAACACCAACTGCATACTCCACTTGACGAACTGGTCAGGATCACCGAAGAGACAGTTATCAGCTATTTCAGTTCCCTGCCGGAAATTCATCCAATGCCTGGTGTCCAAAAATTGCTTGACGCACTGAAAGAGAGAAAGATAAGAATGGCCTTGGCCTCCTCCTCTACGATCGAAGTAATCAGCATCATTCTGGCCAAAACCGGACTTGCCTCCTATTTCGATACAGTGGTCGATTGTATCGAAGCTGGCGCCGGGAAACCGGATCCGGCCATCTTTCTGTTGGCCCAAAAGAAACTGGGAGTTCCCAAAGAATATTGTGTGATCTTAGAAGACTCTGCCAACGGAATCAAGGCTGCCACTGCTGCCGGCATCTATTGCATCGCCTTCAACGGACCCGGTTCCGAACACCAGGACCAGTCTGCTGCCAATTGGCGTATCTCCAGTTTTTCTGAGATCACAGAAAAACTTGAACCTGAAAAACTAAAAATTTAATCCTTAGACTATAAAAAATTTAATCGCTGTTTGTCTGTTGTTTTCTGCTTTTAATCTCTTTTCCCAAGCAAAATCCGAACCAAAACTATCCTGCAGCTATGACGAACTTACTGCTCCCGATTTCGTGAAAGCCATCGGGAAATCTTCGGGGGTATGCTTGCTCCCCATGGGAATTCTCGAGAAACATGGTCCGCATCTGCCCCTGGGAACCGATATCTTTGAGTGCAGAAAGGTAGCCTTGACGGCAGCCGGGCAGGAGTACAGCATTGTTTTTCCGACCTATTTTGCCGGTCAAATCAACGAAGCGCGTCATCAGCCTGGTACGATTGCCTATAGTCCCGAACTTATCTGGAAAATGCTGCAGGAGACATGTGAAGAACTCTCCCGCAACGGTCTGAAAAAGATTATCATCGTCAATGGTCACGGAGGGAACAACGATTTCCTGAGATATTTCTGCATGTCGCAGTTGCACAGTCAAAAGGATTATGTTTTGGTTTTCTTTCAACCCAATGATAGTCCTGAAGTTGCCAAGAAAATTGAGTCACTGAGGCAAACCAAAACCGGAGGGCATGCCGATGAAATGGAGACCTCCATGATGCGGTTCATCAGACCTGATCTGGTCAAGGCTGAGCTTGCAGGAACGCAATCGGGTCAGAATCAGAAGAGACTGGCCGAAGTTCCCTCTCAGTACACAGGCATCTGGTGGTACGCCCAATACCCCAACCATTATGCCGGAGATGCCACCAAAAGCAGTGTAGAGCTGGGAAAAGTAGTGGTTGAATCGGAGGCAGGGCAACTTGCCCAACTGATTAAAACACTCAAAAACAACGATAAAATAGAAGCTTTGCAGAATCAGTTTTACAAGGATTCAGCGAATCCGTTAAATACAAAACAATAATTTAACCATTCTGGCATTGGAAAAAATATATTCAGATGAAGAAGAGCGATGGAATGTACTAACCCACGGTTTTGGGCTCGTAATGTCATTAATTGGTATAATTGTCTTGTTGAACAAGGCACTTCAACTCCATTCAGCTAAAATTTTTGTTGCATTTCTAATTTATGGGATTGGTGTTACCACGATGTTCCTGGCCTCCACACTCTACCATTCTTCAACTGATCCAAAGATTAGGAAAAGGCTGAATGTCTTTGACCACAGCGCCATCTACCTGACCATTGCCGGAAGCTATACACCCATTACAATGCTGACGATGCCGCCGCTTTGGGGAATTCCGGTACTGATAACAGTTTGGTTGATTGCAGCCACCGGGATCATTCTCAAATTTTTCTTTATCGGAAGCTTCCCGAAACTTTCAACCGTGATGTATGTATTGATGGGATGGGTCATCGTTATAGCGCTCAAACCATTAATCAAAAGCATGGAAACCGCAGGATTGGTTTGGCTGCTGGCCGGTGGATTGGCCTATACTTTTGGCGCAGTCCTTTATCAAATTCAAAGATTAAAATTCAATCATACTATCTTTCATCTTTTTGTTCTGATTGGTGCTGCCTGCCATTACATTGTCATCTATGGTTACTGTATAAATTAAATTTACTCCGTGATCCTTCGTGTGGTACACGGAAAGGATTCCATCCGCCTTTACTATCTTGCTCCAAGGTACAAGGGTGCAGAGCTATTATGGAAACCAGATTTTGTGGAGGTTTCCGCCTCCGGGGATCTTGGCTATACGTACGGTAAATTTCTCTTTCCCACACACGATTCTACCGGACAGGTAATCCGCTCAAAAGGGATCTTTCATACCGTTTGGAAGAAGCAAGCCGATGGTCAGTGGCGGTTTGTGTGGGACTAAAACTGTTTCAGGAACTTATTGTAAACCTGCATGTTGCGATCGAGGTGTGCCTGCATCTTTTCGTAGGAGCGTTCTGCATCCTTCTCCCGTACGGCATTGACAATCTCCTTATGGTAGCCAAGCGTGATCTCCTTCTCCCCTTCAATGTTTGCGTAAATGAAATTGCGCATCCGCGGAAGCAGGTTGTATACCGGTTCCATGGTAAGGATCACAAAAGGATTGGTGGTGGCACGTGCCAGGCAGAGGTGAAATTTGTTGTCGATGTCTGACTCCAACTGGGTATTGTCTGGATTGCATTTGCTAAAATCGAGCAGATTGGCTTCAAGATTCTTCAAGTCTTCATCAGTTCTGTTGATGGCTGCCATTTTGGCTATCTCAGGCTCAAATGCAAGGCGGAGTTCGATGATTTGCATGATCAACTGGTCGTCGAACTTCAGGTCGTAATAGAGGTTCAGTGACTGGATGGCATCTTTGATGTCAATCTTGGTGACCACCATCCCACTGCCTTTCCGTATTTCAATAAGTCCCCTTGCGCTCAATCGCCTGAGGGCTTCGCGCAAGGCCGTGCGGCTCACGGCAAACATTTCGCAGAGCTCGCGCTCAGGAGGAAGTTTTGCGCCAATGGGCAATTTTTTCTCCCGGATAGCCCGTTCAATGTTACGTTCAATCTTCTGACTGAGCGTCTGGGATGTTCCTATTTTTTGGAAAATATCCTCCATATCCATGGTACAACGATTATTTTAACAGTCACAAAATACGCAAAATTATGACGAAATTACTCGGTGATTTTTTTTAATGCTTTGCCAAGTCCAACCGGATTATCGATTGTAAAAGAGTAACATGCCGGAGAGCTCTTCGAATCTGTCACCAGATAAAAGAAGAGTGAACCTCCCTTTTCGAACAGATCCATGATTTTTTGAGCATCCCCGCTTTTGATGAATAGCCGGTCAGAAACATTCCTGGCGGTAAAATCGGCCACCTCGGTAGCGCCCGACTTAATCTTGATTTTGTATTGGGTTTCGTCGCCTTTCTTGACCACCGTTGTGCCATATTGCAGTAGTTTGATACAGAAGGTCTCTTTGTCGATCACGAACTTCACCTTCAGTTCAGCCTTGTCGTTGCTGGCGTCGCTGAAGGTACCCCAGATGGCAAATGAATTGGTGATGTAGGAGGTATTTCCGTTGTTTCCAAGATTGCTGGCATAACTGGCAATTTTCCATATTCCATATTCACTGGCCGAAGCAGTTTTGACTGTATCCTTTTGAACCGGTTCAGACTGGACTGGCTTTTGCTGCTTAGTCCCACAAGCCGCAATAACCACAGAAAAAATTAGGAGGAAGACAAATTTTTTCATTGATGTAAGGAGTTGGTAGTTTGTACTTGTAAATATAGCACTAACCAATCACAATTAAAAGAAAAAATGGGGTCTTTTGACAGAATAAATTAACAACTTTTAACTACTGGCTATTTTCAGGAGCAAGGGACAAAAAAATCCCCTACAATCTCTCGACTGTAAGGGATTTTAGGTCTGCAACCTGTACCCGGGGCGGGAATCGAACCCGCACGACATTGCTGTCACTGGATTTTGAGTCCAGCGCGTCTACCAATTCCGCCACCCGGGCGTTGATCCGCTTTTCTCAATGCGGTGCAAATATAAACCAAAAATCTTAACCCGAAAATATTTTTCCCAAAAACAACTCCGTGAATAAATTGTTTGTCGTAAATTCAGAAATTATTTTGGCAGATAGAAGATAGGAATGGATGTGAAGGCTTTGGACGGAAATAGGTAGCAATAAATTGAAATAAGTAGAAATAAGTGGGAAGTGAGATAGTAAATAGTTTGACAGTTAGCTGGAGGAGTCTTTTATGAATCCTGCCGAAGAGCAAAATGTTCTGGAAGCCATCCGTCTCAACGACCGGCAAGCCTTTGAAAAAATATTCAGGGATTCATACAAACTGTTGAAAGCTTATGCATTTCGCTTCGTCAACGACTTGGCAACCGCCGAAAATATGGTGCAGGATGTTTTCCTGAAATTGTGGCAAAACCGTCATAATCTGGTAATTACCACCTCCCTCGTCCACTACCTTTTCAGATCAGTAAGAAATCATAGCCTCAACCATTTGGAAAAGACCAGGGTGCGGACAGGATATCTTCGGATGCAACTCGAAAAAACCCAGGATGAGGAGGATTTTAGCGCTTTCTACCCTGAAATAGGACTACTCGAAAAAATTGAATTGGCTATCAGTGCCCTTCCTCCCAAAAGACAGGAAATTTTCAGGCTTGCCCGTGAAGAGGGGTTGAAATACCGCGAAATCGCAGACCAACTGAACCTTTCGGTAAAAACTGTAGAGGCTCAAATGACCCTGGCTTTGAAGCAACTACGCGAATCGCTGAAAGAATATCACTATTTGGTGCTATTTTTTATCTTTTCGGGTAGGGGTATTTAGATAGGAACTTGTCAATGTGCAAGGGGAAGGAATGTAAATGAGAAGATGAGAAGATGGGAAGGTGAGAACGGTTCCTAAGCGTAGCCCAAGGGGGAAATACGAAAATGGAGAAATTATAAAAGAGTGAATGGTGGAAGATAATAAAATAGAAAAGAGATTTGTTTCATATCTGGCCGGGGAGTCGGATATCAACGATGAGAAAGGGTTTCCGGTAAATGAGGAGTTTCGGGAGCTCGAAAAAACATGGGACCTTGCAGGCAGCGCTTACTGTTACCGCAATAGTGATCCCGATATGGCCTGGTCAAAGTTAAATGAAGCGCTTTCTGTTGAAGCAAAGATTGTTCCCCTAAAAAGATTCAATTTGCTGCGTTATGCAGCCGTTTTTGTGGCCCTCGTCGCATTGGGTTCAATCACCTATATGCTGACAAATCGCCCTGCAAAAAACATTGAAGAATTGACTGCTCTCGCAGCCCCCGGGATGAAAACTGTTCAGACGGTTGCGAACCCCTCCGAATTAACCACCGTTGTACTTCCGGATGGTACCACGGTGAAAATGAATGCAAGTTCAACCTTACAATATCCGGCACAATTTGCAGCAGGAAGCCGGAAAGTGAAGCTTTCCGGAGAAGCATACTTCGAAGTGGTTCACGATGCCGCTAGTCCATTTATCGTGGAGCTGAACAACATGGAAGTTGAAGATCTGGGCACCTCCTTCATGATTACTGCCTATCCGGGAAATGCAGGGGTAGAGGTCAATGTTACCAGTGGCAGCGTCCGGCTACGTGAAAAAAACCAAAAAGAAGAGGCTTTACTTGTGGCTGGATGGCGTGGAAAATACCTATCAAAAAATGGCAAAATTGAAGTCTCCAACAGTCTGGATGCAAATTATTTATCCTGGATAACAAAGGAAGTATCGTTCCATCACACGCCCTTGTCTGCGGTGTTCGAAGAGCTCGGGAACATCTACCATGTCAGGATAACATTCACTGATCCAGGGATTGCAGACATCCCATACACTGCCAATTTTGAAAAATTTGATCTTGGCGACATTCTCAAAATAATTGCCCAAACGCACCATTTATCCGTGAAGAAAGAGGGAGATGGCTTTGTTTTTGCGCCAAAATAGACTCAGATCCGACGAACCGGTCTCAAATAAGAGATGACCATGCTACAAAGATCAAAGATCCTGTTTTTGGTCCTGTTTCTCACTCCGCTTGTGCAACTTTCTGCACAGGAGCAAATTGAACCCCTCAAAAGGCGCATTTCCGTTCAAATGGATTCGACCAACGTTGAAACCATTCTGGAGAAGTTGGTTTCAGACAACGAACTTTTCTTTTCATACAATCCGGATCTACTTCCCGAAGGAAAAATGAATTTTTCGGTGACAGACACTCCTTTGGGAGAGGTTCTGAAAACACTGCTTCCCGACTCTCTTTTTTCTGTAAGCCTCATCGATCGTCAGTTGATCATTACCAGGATTGAACCAAAACCACTTAAAATCTCCGGGCGGGTTGTCGAAAAAGATGGCAAGACCCCGGTCTTTTATGCAACGGTAACCGTAGAGGGGACTTACATCGGTACCATGACCAACCATGAAGGGAATTTTGATCTAAACATCCCCTATTTGTTGCGCACCAACAACATAATAATCAGCTCTGTAGGTTACAAACAAAAAATTATTTCAGCCAAAGAGCTGGCTAAGGTATTGGTGATCAAACTACTGGACGAATCAATTCATTTGAGGGAAATCTTAGTCAAACCGACCGATCCACGCTATATTTTGCAGCAATTCAGAAGCAACATCGTCAAAAATTACCCTGACCAATCCCAACTCATGGTTACTTTTTACCGTGAAACCGCTCGCCAGGACGGAATTTATGTTGGTGTATGGGAAGCTGCCATGGAGATTCTTAAACCACCCTATCAATTCGATGAACCCGATCGGGTACGGTTCATAAAAGGAAGAAAAGCAGACCTTAACCGCAAACCGAAAGATGTGTTTATAAAAGTACAGGGGGGCCCTTTGGGAATCAACTCACTGGATGTGGTAAAATATGCTGAGACCTTTTTAGATCCGGAATACGAGTATTTATACGAGTACCGGTTCGAACAACCTGAAATTATCAACGGAAGAATCACCTGGATCATTCGCTTCGACCGGTTGGCAGAAACAGAATTCCCCTGCTTCAACGGAAAACTGTGGATTGATGCCGATAGTTATGCATTGGTCGGGGCAGCTTACACCTATGACAAGAAAAGCCTGAAAATCAATGGCCGGAGTTTCATCCAGAAGGAGCCCTTCGGGTTTGATACGAGGCCTGAAAATGTGGAATATTCGGTCCAATACCGCTTGCTCAACAACAAATGGCAGTTCTATTCCGCTCACAGCGACATTGTCTTCAGGGTAAAACAGAAGAAAAAATTCAAAACAGAGTACCGAAATGTGACGGATGTACTTGTCACACAGCAATATCCATTTCCTAAAAGGGGAAGATTCGGACCGGAAGGAATTTTTCATGAAAAGGAAATTTTCTCCGAAAAGATCGGAATCTACGACAAAGAGTTCTGGGGTAATTACAATGTCATCAAACCGGATGATGACCTGATTAAGGCGGTTAAAGAAGCCAACAATCCCGAATAAAAAAGGCAGAGGTGGTGGATATTTTCCACCACCTCTGCCTTTTTTATTCGGGATTGTTTAAAAGAACTGCTTCTCGGCAGATTCGTCTTCTTTTTCTTCGACCATCACCTTGCTGCAGTCCAGGTCAACATTAAAGCCAGGGGGAACTTCGAACACAGATGATTGGGTGTAACCCAGGGTGCGGTCACGGTAGAGGCTGTTCATGTAATAACCGTAGACAGGCAGCGCCATGCTAGCCCCCTGCCCGGCAGATAACCCTTCGAAGTGAATGCTACGGAGATCCCCACCAGTCCAGACACCGGTTACCAATTCAGGCGTGATGCCCATGAACCAACCGTCAGACTGATTCTGCGTTGTACCTGTTTTGCCTGCAACATCAGCTTTTATATTTCCATAGGATACATCCCTGCGCAACCTGGCACTGGTTCCTTCATTGACAACAGCCTCCATCAGGTTGATCATCAGATAGGCTGTCTTGGCATCGATGGCATCGTGCGATTCGGGAGAAAAGCGTGCCAGAACATTGCCATTACGGTCTTCAATCCTGGTCACACAATAAGGTTTGGTATAGACACCATGATTCCCGTATGTTCCATAAGCCCCTACCATCTCATATACCGAAACATCGGAAGTTCCCAAAAACATTGACGGCACGGCATCAATCGGACTGGTAATACCTAGTTTGTGCATCATGTCGGCCATGGCCTGTGGATTGAACTGCTTCATCACCCAGGCAGATATCTGGTTGACAGAGTTGGCCAAACCCCATTTGAGGGTCACCATCTTGCCATCCATTTTCGTCGTACCGGAGTTTTTAGCCGTCCAGGTAGAGCCATCAAACAAGGTAAAGGAGTGTTCTGTATTTGGGACGAGCGTACAAGGAGAGAAACCATTCTGCATGGCCAGCGTGTAAAGAAAAGGCTTAACAGTAGAACCCACCTGGCGACGGCCATTTTTCACCATGTCGTACATGAAATGTTTGTAATTGGGGCCACCCACCCACGCTTTGATTTTGCCGGTTTTAACCTCCATGGTCATCATGGCTGAACGCAAAAAACCAAGGTGATATTTAATTGAATCAAGCGGTGACATTACCGTGTCAATCTCACCTCTCCAGGAAAAGACAGTCATCTCAGTCCGGGTAAGGAATGCTCTCTTAATCTCGTTTGCGTTTATTCCTTGCGAGCGCATCGAACGGTATCGATCACTCCCCTTCATCATGTTGTCGTAAACCTGCTGCGCCTGCTCATTGGTCAGGTCGTTGGAAAAAGGCCGGTTGCGCTGTCCTTTGATCCGCTCATTGAACAGAGGCTGAACATTCTTGCTCAAATGGGTAATGACAGCTTTTTCAGCATAAGCCTGCATCCGCATGTCGATGGTGGAATAAATCTTCAGGCCATCGGTGTAGATATTGTAGAGCTTTCCGTCAGGTTTCGGATTTTTTGTACACCATCCGTAGAGGGGATTGTTGTCCCACTCGATCGAATCCTCATGAAATTGCAGCATCTGCCAAGCCTTGTAATTCTCTCTTTCCGGTTTGGGCGAAGTAAGAAGGGTACGCAGATATTCAGTGAAATAGGTACCCGGCGTCGATTTATAATCTTCTTTATGAAAATTCAGGTTAAGAGGCAACGTCTTGTAATGGTTGTATTCCGCATCGGTCAGGTATCCGTTTTTATTCATCTGGGAGAGAACGACGTTCCTTCTTGCCAAAACCAGTTGCGGCCTTCTGACAGGATTGTACAAAGATGAGTTTTTTGCCATACCTACCAGCATGGCTGCCTGTTCCAACGTCAATTGATCGGGGGTTGTACCAAAGTATATTGCTGAAGCCGATTTGATACCAACGGCCAGGTTCAAAAAGTCGTACTTGTTGAGGTACATCGAGATGATCTCTTCCTTGGTAAAGCTTCGTTCCAGTTTGACAGCGATCACCCATTCCCTCAATTTACGTACAGCCAACTGAAATTTGTTGGTGATATCCTCCCGGGGAAAGAGCATCTTGGCCAGTTGCTGCGATAGCGTACTTCCGCCACCTGCACTTTGGTCACCGGTTGCGATCCCTTTGAAGACCCTGAAAAGACCCCGGAGGTCGATGCCCGGATGACTGTAAAAACGCTCATCTTCTGTAGCGATCAAAGCATGGATTACATTCGGACTGATGGCGTCAAAACTGGTAAAGGTGCGGTTCTCCTTGTAATAATACCTGCGCATCACCAAACTATCAGCCGTGTAAACCTCTGATGCCAAAGACGACTCGATATTTTCAAGCTCCGTCAATGTTGGCATGTATCCCAGTTTGCCGTTGCCAATCAATGCGAACAGAATCACAATAGCCAGAACTCCGGCAGCAAAAACAGACCAGAAGACGATCAGATATTTTTTAAATGGGTTGTTCGAAGTCATAGATGGCTACAAATATAGCAATCAATTTTTTTGATGCTACAAATTTTTAATATTACACAGAGGAACACCAGGAGGTAACACTGAGTTTCACAGAGAAAAAATAGTTGGAAATGTTTGGAAGGTTACCGGTCCCTGAGCGAAGTCGAAGGGTAAACCCTCCAAACCCATCAAACTTTTTCATATTTTCTCTGTGTAACTCTGTGCTTCTCTGTGCAACTCTGTGTAATAATTATCTGGCGCTAATCTTCAAAAGAACCTTCTTCTGAATTTGTTCACAACGTTTAATAACCTCTTTTTCAATACGACCAGCCTGTTCTAACGTCTCTTTCACTAAATCAGGATCCTTTATCTCCACCGCGTTGATCCTAACATTTAAGCAGGCTCCTGAAACAGCAGTTCTGAGGCATAGCGCACCCACAGCCGCATCGCTGGATGAGTTGGGATTCCCAATCTCTGCCATTTTCTCCAGCAATTCAACCGCTCCGGCGGCTACTTTCATCACCTTGAACGGAACTTCAATGGCCTTCAAAGTTGCCTCCTGAATTGCTTGTCTGCGGATCTCCTTCTGTTCCTGGATATCTTTCGGCAGACCGAAGGCTTCCATCACGAAGTTGAAGGCGCGGGTATCTTCGTCAACCAAAAATAACAACTCCTCATAGGCAATTTTTCCCTTTTCTGCCCAGTTTGAAAACTCCTCCCATCGCTCATCCCAACCCCGTTTATGGGCCGACAGATTGGCTACCATGGATCCAAGGGCAGCGCCCAAAGCTCCCACAGCCGCAGAGATCGAACCTCCTCCCGGGGCAGGTGAATCTGATGCGGTCTCGTAGGTAAACTTTCGCAAAGAGTGGTCTACCAGCTGGTTTTTCAACTCATCCATGAGCAGATATTCGATGATTCTCTTCTTCGGATCAAAAGGGGCCAGTTCTCCCAATCCAAGCGAACGGACAGCCATTTCTATAATCTCCTCATCCGGAATTCCTGAAGAACGGTTTTGTTTGTGCAGGAAATACTTCCCTGCATCGAGCATGCTTTTCAGCGGCACAACCCCAATCAGTTCCGATCCGGTTACCCGGATTCCGCGTTCTGCTGCTCTGTTACAAACCTCATCAAAAGCAACGTGGACAGGGGTTACAGTGATATCCACCAGGTTCATCGAAATCTGCGCCATCCGGTACTCTTTGATGTACCAACCGATGGCCCTTACTTTCTTTAGCGTACCCGGAATACGAATGGGCTCACCATTTTTGTCGTTGACGATTTTTCCGGTAAACGGATCCCCTTCACGCAAAATCCGACCGGCCTCCCTCACATCGAAGGCAATGGAGTTGGCCCGCCTGACAGATGTGGTATTGAGATTGATGTTGTAGGCAATCAAAAAATTACGTGCGCCAATGGCAATGGCACCCGACCTGGCATTGAACTCTGCCGGACCGAAATCAGGTTTCCACTCTTTCGAGACAATTTTTGACGGAAGTCCTTCGTATTCCCCCGACCGGCAATTGGCCAGACTTTGGCGTTTGGGCTCAAAAGCAGCCTCTTCGTAACAGTAAACCGGGATTTGAAGCTCCTCACCAACTCGCTTCGCCAGGGCCCTGGCATATTCCACAGTCTCCTCCATCGTAATTCCCGATACAGGTACCAGCGGACAAACATCCGTAGCTCCGAACCGGGGATGCTCACCTGTGTGATGTCGCATGTCGATCAGCTCTGCCGCTTTTTTAATAGCCTGAAAAGCAGCTTCGACCACGACATCAGGTTCACCGGCAAAAGTAACCACCGTGCGGTTTGTGGCGTAACCCGGATCGACATTGAGCAGTTTGATCCCTTGAACTTTTTCAATTACTTCGGTAATCAGACGGATGACTTCCAGTTCTCTTCCTTCCGAAAAATTAGGAACACACTCGATAATCTGCTTCATATTTATCTCTTTTTCTAATAGTTGAAAATTAAGAAAGTTGTTTCTTTTTTCATCAAGTTATGAGTTATAAATTATGAGTTATGGCGCTTCATCACTCATAACTTATAACTCATAACTTCCAACGACTCTATTCCCTCTTTTCCATATCATCGTTGGTTTCAGCATCCCCTGCTGGTACAATATTTCCCTGTAGTTCCTAACGGGGAAGCCAATGAAATCAGCTATATTTCCCTTTTTCAGGATTCCCCTGTCGTTCAGATTCAAGGCATGCGCAGCCCGGAAGGTAATGGCCGACAACTGTTCTGCATTGGAAAGTTTTTCGAAAGTACCCAGGATAGCTGTTTGCACCAGCAGGTCACCCATTGGCGCCGAACCGGGATTCCAGTCTGATCCGATAGCCAGGCAACACCCGGCATCCAGTAGTTTTCGGGCCGGTGCAAACTGGCAACCAAGACCGATCGAAGCACCCGGAAGAGCCATCGCCACAACCTCCGAAGCAGCAAGTTCTGCTATCGCCTCAGCCCCAATCATCTCCAGATGGTCCACACTTTTTGCACCAATTCTAACAGCCAGTGCTGCTCCGCCAGAAGTAAACTGCTCTCCATGCACGACCAGGTCAAAGCCCATTTTTTTTGCTTCAAACAGGTATTTCCCGGCTTCCTGAACCCCAAAAGCGCCATCTTCCACAAAAATATCTACGCGGCTGGTGAGCTTCTCCTTTTTGATGACCGGCAATAACTTATCTGTAAGAAACTGAAGGTAAGCTTCTGTCCCTCCGTCAAAATCCTTTGGTTTTATATGGGCAGCCAAACAGGTGGGGACCAGGTCGATGGAGTGCTCCTGATTTGCCGATCTGATTATTTCGAGTAATCTGAGTTCACCTTCAGGGCTAAGCGCATAACCACTCTTTACCTCACAGGTGGTAATTCCGTTCGCAAGCTGTCTGTCTGCCCTCATTTTCAGTAGCTTTTTCAGCTCCTCATCTGTGGCATTTCTGGTTTTGGTGACCGTATCCCAGATGCCTCCACCGCTTTGCGCGATTTCTGTATAACTTCTTCCCTCCAGTCGCATGGCATAATCATTTTCGCGGCTTCCTGCCCAACAGAGGTGGGTATGTGCATCCACGAATCCCGGAAGCGCAATCATATCACTTTCAGTATGTTGAATTTCAGGAGATAAATGATTGTAATTGGCACAAAGTTCTTTGAACAATCCTATCTCTAGGATTTTTCCGGCCTGATGCACAATTCCTGCCTCCTCAATGATCTCCAATTGAGCATCCTTCAAACTGCCTTTCAGTGGAAGATGATCCATCGTCAGAAGTTTTCTGAAAGGTCCGGTGATGCAGATTGGTCGATTTTGCATGATTGGTGTTCTTTTTCTTACACAGAGAAACCCCAAGAGGAGCACAGAGTTGCACAGAGAGAATTCAATTTAATTTTCTCTCTGTGCAACTCTGTGCTCCTCCGTGAAACTCTGTGTAACATCTTACATATCATCTATTTAACTCCATTCCAAACCGGCGTAGTGTCCCTGTTGCCTCCTCGTACCCCGCATCATGGTGCCTGAAGACCCCCATGGCCGGATCGTTGTACAGCACGCGTTTAATACATTCAGCTGCCCGGTCGGTTCCATCCGCCAGCACAACCATCCCGGCATGCTGCGAATAGCCCATTCCAACTCCGCCACCGTGATGGAAAGAGACCCAGGTGGCTCCTCCGGCGGTATTCGACATCAGGTTGAGGAGCGGCCAGTCGGAGACGGCATCGCTGCCATCTTTCATCTTTTCCGTTTCGCGGTTGGGTGAAGCAACAGATCCACAGTCGAGGTGGTCGCGGCCAATCACAATGGGAGCCTTCACTTTGCCGGTTTTCACAAGATTGTTAAAAATCAGTCCGGCCTTCTCCCGCTCACCCATTCCCAGCCAGCAGATCCGGGCCGGAAGTCCCTGAAAAGAGATTCTTTCGCGTGCCTTTTTAAGCCAAGCGATCATGTGGTGGTTCTCCGGAAATGCTTCAATTAGTGCCTGATCCGTTGTATAAATATCTTCCGGATCACCCGACAAGGCCACCCATCGGAAAGGTCCTTTCCCCTCGCAGAAAAGTAGCCGTATAAATTTCGGGGTAAATCCGTCGTAGTCGTATGCATTTGGTTCACCTCCCTGTTTGGCCATCTCCCGAAGATTGTTTCCATAATCAAAGGTGATACTTCCGAGCTCCTGCAGTTTCAACATCAGTCCGACATGGCGTGCCATGCTTTTCATGGAGCGTTCCCGGTAGGTAGCGGGGTCTGATTTCCTTAGCAGGATGGCCTCATCCAGCGATATCCCGCTAGGGACGTAACCGTAAAGCGGGTCGTGTGCGGAGGTTTGATCGGTAAGGACATCAGGGATAATTCCTTCATTAAGCAGATTTTGCAGGGTATCCCCAATATCTGCCACCAATCCGACTGAAATAGCCTCACCTTTCTCTTTGGCGTTCAAAACAAGGTCTACAGCTTCCCGGTAGGTATAAGCGATGTGATCGATGTAACCTGTCTTCAATCTTTTTTTGATCCTGGCGGGATCGATGTCGACACCCAGGAATGTGGCACCGGCCATGGTTGCGGCCAAAGGCTGGGCTCCGCCCATTCCGCCCAAACCACCGGATACCAGTAATTTATGTCTCAGATCACCGTTGAAATATTTTTTCCCACAGGCGGCAAAGGTTTCATAGGTTCCCTGTAAAATACCCTGAGAACCTATGTAGATCCAACTTCCGGCCGTCATCTGGCCGTACATCATCAATCCGTCCTGTTTCAGTTGTTCGAAATGTTCCCAGGTGGCCCAGGCAGGCACCAGGTTGCTGTTGGCAATCAATACCCGGGGCGCCTGTGGATGAGTTCGAACGACACCCACAGCTTTGCCCGATTGTACCAGTAGAGAGTGATCCTCATCCAGCGTAAGCAACTCCTTAATAATCTGTTGAAGTGCAGTTTTGTTTCGTGCAGCCTGACCAGTACCACCATAGACCACAAGCTCTTCGGGGTTTTCGGCTACTTCGCGATCCAGGTTGTTGAGCAGCATCCTGAGTGGCGCCTCTGTCTGCCACGATTTGGCGTGCAGCGTATTTCCCCGTGGAGCGTGGTAATTGGGATGGGCAGCATATTTCTCAATAAATTCCAAATAGTTCATCCTCTTCATTTTTAAGTTTAATCCCGTAGCCGGAAGCAACTTCACCCGAGCATTTAACCAAAGACTTATTTTTAACCATGGCGATGGCTTTGTTCATCTCCTCCGACATCACATGATCTGACTCGGCAAAAGGGATTTGTTCCCGCACCAAATCATGGCAGGCCTCCAGTATTACTCCCGATTTCAATGGCTTTCTGAAATCAAAACCCTGGGCTGCACAAAAGAGTTCAATTCCCAGAATTTTTTCAAGGTTATCAATGATCATCAAACACTTGCGGGCACTGATGGAACCCATGCTAACATGGTCTTCCTGTCCCATTGATGTAGGAATGCTATCCGCGGAAGCGGGAAAACAGAGCGATTTGTTTTCACTTACCAATGCTGCGGTAGTATATTGCGGAATCATGAATCCGGAATTGAGCCCGGTTTCGCGCATCAGCAGTTTTGGCAGGCCGGGGATGGTATCTTTCAGGGAGAGATAAATCCTCCGGTCGGCAATATTGCCCAATTCGGCCGCTGCTACAGCCGCATAATCGAGTGCCATGGCCAGTGGCTGACCATGAAAATTTCCTCCGGAAACGGAGCTTCCATCCCTGAGTAAAATGGGATTGTCGGTTACCGAATTCAATTCAATGTGCAACAACTCTTTGAGATGCAGGAATGCGTTTCGTGAGGCGCCATGCACCTGTGGAATGCAACGAAGGGAATAGGGATCCTGGACCCGGGTGCAGTTTTTGTGCGATTTGACCATCTCCGAATCCGCAAGGAGTCTCCTCATTCGTTCCGCTACGTATATGGTTCCACGATAAGTGCGCAGCAGGTGAAGTTCCTCTGTGAAAGTTTTGACAGATCCCAGCATGGCCTCGAGGTTCATCGCTGCAATCAGGTCAGCATTGTCGAGACAGTTTTGTAGCCTTTCAACAACTTTGACCGCATGCGCGGCAATAAACTGAGTGCCATTGATCAGCGCCAACCCCTCTTTGGCCCCCAGTTCAACAGGCGCCAAACCGAATTTCTGAAGCGCTTTGCCTGTTTCGGTCCTGATTCCATCGGAATAAACCTCACCAAGTCCAATCAGTGGCAGGAAGAGGTGCGACAAGGGGGCGAGATCGCCGGAAGCGCCAACTGATCCTTGTGATGGAACAATTGGGATAATATCATGGTCTATGTGCCAGATGATCCGCTCCAATGTGCTCATCGCGATACCCGAATAGCCCATCGAGAGCGCATGCACTTTCAAAATCATCATCAGTTTGGCGATTTCAGGTGAAATCGGATCGCCAACCCCTACACTATGACTTTTTAGAATATTGTACTGGAGTGTTTTGGTATCCTTTTCAGAAATGATGGTGGTGCAAAGTGGTCCAAAACCCGTGTTGATACCATACACACTCTGGTGGTTGGCAACAATCTCATCCACTCTTTTCCGGCTCTTTTCGATCACTTCGGTAGCAACGGGAGTTATTCTGCCTGTAATTTTTCCTGAGGCAATCCGGAGAGCCAGTCCGGTAGTCAGATGGTCTTCACCGTAATTAAAAAAGTCCATGAAACTGGGCATTGATCTTATCGATGATTTTACTGAGATCTTCCTGATTTGCCTCGAAATTAATGTTATCAACATTTACAATCAGCATCTTCCCAAGTGTGTAATGAGTTGCCCAGGCTTCATAGCGCTGGTTCAGCTGACTAAGGTAATCCAGCCTTATGCTGTTTTCGTAATCGCGGCCTCTTTTTTGGATATTGTTGACCAGGGTCGGAACGGTTGCCCTGAGGTAAATCATCAGGGTTGGCGCTTTGATAAGCCTGCTCATCAGCGAAAAAAGCTTGTGGTAATTTGAAAAATCACGCGAACTCATCAGCCCCATCTCGTGGAGGTTGGGTGCAAATATTTCGGCATCTTCATAAATAGTACGATCCTGAATGACGGTTTTCCCGCTATCCCTGAAATCGAGGACCTGGGTAAATCGAGAATTCAGGAAATAGACCTGTAAGTTGAAGGACCAACGGAGCATATCATGGTAGAAATCGTCAAGATAGGGGTTGTTATCGGCATCTTCGTAATGAGCCTCCCACCCGTAATGTTTCGCAAGAAGGCGGGTAAGCGTTGTTTTGCCGGCGCCGATATTTCCGGCAATCGCGATGTGCATGTTTGTGGGCTCCTTTTTCATGAATGAAAAGTTATGAGTTATGAGTTATGAGTTATGAGATATGAGTTATGAAAATCATCATCAAAGCGTTCTTGTTTTATCCTTTTTACTTTATCCTTTATCCTTTATCCTTTATTGTTAATGGATAAAAGTTCATCAAGGTACTCACGATTATTGGAAAGGCGGGGAACCTTGTGCTGTCCTCCAACCTTACCCTTGTCACGCAACCAACGCAGGAAAGTACCTTTGGTCGCAACAACCACTTTCGGTTTTTCAAGCGTAACACTTTTGAACCGTTTGGCTTCGTAATCGGAGTTGAGCTCCTGCAATTTTTTGTCCAGCGCATTGGTAAATCTCTCCAGATTGTCCGGCTCCCTTTCAAATTCAATGATCCATTCATGCGAACCCTTCCTGGCTGTATCGCTCATGAAAACCGGTCCGGCGCTGTATTCGCTGACAATAGCGCCTGTTTCGTTGCAGGCTGCAAGTATGGCCCGTTCTGCATTGTCAACGATAATCTCTTCCCCAAATGCATTGATAAACTGCTTGGTACGTCCGGTTATCCTGAGTTTGTATGGATTCTTAGAGGTGAACATCACCGTATCCCCAATCATGTACCGCCACAAACCGCCGTTGGTCGAGATGACGATGGCGTAATTGATGCCGGTTTCAACCTCCCAGATCGGTAAAGCAGGAGGTGTATCCGAGCAAATTTCAGTCATTGGAATAAACTCGTAAAAAATGCCATAATCGAGCATGAGCAACATGTCCGGAGAGTTGGGATCATCCTGAATGGCAAAGAATCCCTCTGAGGCGTTGTAAGTTTCCATGTACTGCATCTTTTCCGATGGAATCAATTTCTTAAACTGCTCCCGATAGGGTTCAAAAGCAATACCACCATGAATAAAGACCTCCAGATTCGGCCATATCTCCAGCAAATTGGATTTTCCGGTGCATTCCAGGATGTATTTCATCAAAACCAGGTTCCAGGAGGGAACCCCGGCAAAAGAGGTAACATTTTCATGGATAGAAGTTTTGGCAATCTCTTCAATTTTCTTTTCGAACTGCTCAATCAGCGCTATCTCGGTAGGCGGTGTTCTGTGAAAGTCTGTCCAAAAAGGGAGATTCTCAATCATGATAGCCGATAGATCACCATAAAAGCTATTGCTGTTCATGCTGTTCACCCTGTGACTACCACCCAGGGTCAAGCTCTTTCCAGATAAAACACGCGTTTCAGGGAAATTGTTGTAGTAGATCGCCAGCACATCTTTTGCTCCTTGAAAATGGCATTCATCCAGGGACTCTTTTGAAACAGGAATGAACTTGCTTTTAGCATTGGTTGTCCCGGAAGATTTGGCAAACCATTTGATCTCTCCAGGCCAAAGTATATTCTTTTTCCCTTCAATCATCTGACTGATAAAAGGTTCTATCTCTTCGTAAGTAGAAATCGGAACACGTTTCTGAAAATCCCGGATTGAGACTATCGATTCATAGTTATACTTCTTTCCCCATTCACAATTTTTTGCTGAACCAATCAAATCAAAAAACAACTCTACCTGAATATCCCTGGCATGCTCCTTATAGAGTTCTATTTGGTAAATCCTTTTGTAATTGATCCAATTGATGATGGAGTTAACAATAGTCATAAAGTTTTGTCGTGGATTGTCTTAGTTAATTATGGAGGTTAAAGCTACGAATTTTCGTGCAATCCGAAGATGGGAACATTTAAATTTTTAACTTTATTCCCTACATTCTTCTTACACAATATTATGAAACGACCATGAGAAGATCTTTCACAAATGGAAGAATTCAAATTGGGAGTTCCATCTGACAATTAAAAAACAAAATCATTAACAGATGAACATAGTCGACCTGATCCTAATCATAATACTAATTGCTGCTGCCATTCATGGGTTTGTCAAAGGCTTTTTTGCTGAGTTTGCATCAGTGGCGGCAATTATTCTGGGCGTTTTGTGTGCCATGATGTTTTCCGAGTCCCTCCGGCATTGGCTATCTACTGTTGTTTCGTGGCAACCCGGAACCGTCAAGGCTGCGGCTTTCTTTATCATCTTTATCAGTGTAGTTATCGTTGTACACCTGATTGCCAATGCCCTGGAAAAATTTGTTCGTGCCATTGCCCTCGGTTTGCTAAGCAGGATAGGTGGTGCAATTTTTGGCGTGATCAAAACCGCGTTCATATTGAGCTTCCTCATGTATGTGATTGTACGCATCGAATCATACGATGTGACCATCATACCCAAAGAACCGAAAAGAGGATCAAAACTCTACGCGCCCATAGAGAAATTGGCACCCAATCTATTTCCATTCCTCCGGGAAGAAAAAGAGGAGGTTCAAAAGAAAATTGTGTCAATAAAATAACCCGTCCCGGGTTATTTTATTGACACAATTTTCTCTGAGAAATCCTTCCAAAACTTCATATGAAACTCCATGCTCTTCTCTGTGATCAGTTGCTCGTTGGGCGAATAGTCGTTGTCCGGGGTGTTGGTAAACCGACTTCCCGGTAGGTATAAAGTAGCCTGTTCGGGGTGAAACTGAACGCCAACCACCTCTTTAAAAATTTTGTGCTGAAGTCCTTCAACCACTTTGCCATCCAACGATGTTGCTATTACCACCAGATTTTGTCCTTTTTTGCCAACTGCCTGATGGTGAGAACTCAATACATAAGGTTGCTGTTGCTCCAAACCCAAACATAGTTTGTGAAGATAGCCCTTTGCCTTGATCAGGATAGGATGAAGAAATCCCCAGGACAGATCGCTACCTGGATTCAACTGCGTATTGTAATTGCGGTGACGGTTTTTGGCATCGATAGCCAGCATCCCTTCTGCAGTTGAAATGTGGTAGATCCCGACCGGAATATCCTGTACCAGCGTCCCGCCGGCGGCAACATTCATGGTTTGCATGCCCAGACAGAATCCCCGGACAATCAGATTCGGCTTTTGAAGCAACAACGGTTTAAAACCTGGATTGCGGCTGCCCCCAATCAGATGAAAGAAGAGAGAAGTCTCCATAAGGTGACGGTTGGGGTCCGTTACCTCTGTCAGCAGGTGCTGCTTTTCACCATATATGGAAGGCTGGATATCCGGTCCGCCAAAGAAAAGGATGGCATCAGCATCCTTAACAATCTCCTTAAACGCTGGCGTACAGGCATTTTCCTGATAGATATTTTGCGTATTCAGCGCTCCGCTGATTTTCATCAGCGTATAATGTGCAATGTTGTGCTCCTTCAGGTATTTCTCAGACTGGGAATAGTCTGACACCTCTTTTTCGTGGTAAACACCCACCATCTCCATGTCAGGAATATCGATGACCCTTTGCTTGATCAGCTCCAGCATATTCTCAATATTTCCAACCGTTGGGTGTAGCAAAAAGAGCTTGTGCTGAGCAAAAGCTGACAGGATTAAAAATTGCAGAAGCAGCAAGAACAGGGCTTTCCGAAGGATTTGAAAATTTTTCATTGCAGACTATTTAATCAATATTTGTGCCTATTAAATTATTACACAGAGAAACACCAGGAGGTAACACAGAGTTGCACAGAGAAAATTTATTATTCCCAGTTCGAAGGTATATTTATTTATTCTATTCTCTGTGCAGCTCTGTGCTCCTCTGTGAAACTCTGTGTAGCATTTCAAATGTGCCACTTTTCATCCAAAGATCGGAAAACTTCGCCTGATTATCAATTCAATTTTCACCGGCCGGAATAATGCGTTATTTTTGCAACAAAAATTTCTCATGAAATAGCCATAAGAAAATGTTCATACCAACAGAAAATGAATATCTGGGTATTCCATGTGGCAATTAAAAAACAAATTATTCACACATGAACTTTGTAGAAGAACTTTCCTGGAGAGGCATGATCCACGACAAAATGCCCGGTTTGGACGAACAACTTGCCAAAGAGCTGACCACTGCCTATGTTGGCATTGATCCGACTGCAGATTCCCTGCACATCGGTCACCTGGTTGGTGTGATGATGCTGAAGCATTTTCAGGTTGCCGGTCACAAACCAATTGTTTTGGTTGGAGGGGCCACGGGAATGATCGGTGACCCTTCCGGGAAGTCCCAGGAGCGAAATCTGCTCGATGTGCCTACCCTGAGACACAATCAGGAGTGCCTGAAACAGCAATTGGCCAAATTTCTCGACTTCGAGTCTAAGGCCCCCAACGCCGCGGAGATGGTCAACAACTACGACTGGATGAGCACTTTCACTTTTCTGGATTTCATTCGGGATATTGGAAAGCATCTCACAGTCAACTATATGATGGCAAAAGATTCTGTCAAAAAACGTCTTGATTCAGATAGTGGATCAGGAATGTCTTTTACCGAATTCACCTACCAACTGGTTCAGGGAACTGATTTTTTGCACCTCTACGAACATAAAAACTGCAAACTGCAAATGGGTGGTTCAGATCAGTGGGGAAATATCACGACCGGGACTGAGCTGATTCGACGAAAACTTGGAGGCGAAGCCTTTGCTTTGACCTGTCCATTGATCAAAAAGGCCGATGGCGCCAAGTTCGGAAAGACCGAATCGGGCAATGTCTGGCTAGACCCGGCCCGCACATCCCCTTATAAATTTTACCAGTTCTGGCTTAACACCTCTGATGAGGACGCCCGGAAATACATCAAAATATTTACGCTCTTGTCGAAAGATGCTGTAGAATCATTGGTCAAAGAACATCTTGAGGCACCCCATCTGCGCCTGCTGCAAAAGTGTCTGGCCAAGGAGGTAACCTGCATGGTACACTCGGCGGAGGCTTACAACACAGCCGTGGAAGCCTCTGAGATACTATTTGGGAAAGGGACGGAAGAGAGTTTGCGAAAGCTTGATGAAGATACACTGCTCTCTATTTTCGAAGGGGTACCACAGTTCAATGTTTCTCACGAAGAATTGGAGAAAGGGATCAATGTCATTGACCTCCTTGCCGAAAAAAACGAAGTCTTTCCTTCCAAGGGAGAAGCGAGACGCACCATTGCCGGTGGAGGAGTCTCCATCAACAAGATCAAGTTGGAATCTGCGGATTTACAAATAGATGCGAAACAGTTGATTAGCGGGAAATACCTGCTGGTACAAAAGGGGAAGAAGAACTACTTCCTGTTAATTGCAGTATAAAAAAACAACCCATGAATGTTAATCCTGAATCTGTTGCTCCTTATGAACTCGAATTCTCCGTTCGCGATTATGAATGTGATCTGCAGGGGATCGTCAACAATGCGGTTTACCAGAACTATTACGAACATGCCCGGCATCAGTTCCTGCTAGGCAAGAAGGTAGATTTCGCAAAACTGCATACCGAGGGGATTGATTTAATTGTATCAAGGATTGAAATTGACTATAAATATCCTCTCCGGAGCGGAGATACCTTCAAAGTAACTGTTACCACCAGAAAAGAGGGGCATCTCAGGCTGATATTTGAACAGAATATTTTTAAACTTCCGGAAAACAAGTTGGTATCACACGCCAAAGTGACAGGTGTTGGACTGAACAAGGGCAGACCAGTGAAGCTGGAAGCTATTCCCAGGTTCGAAGAGTTGCTCTAGAATAAAAGTTACACAGAGGAACACCAGGAGAAGCACAGAGTTGCACAGAGAAAAAAGTGATGATGTGCTGATTTGTTGACTTGCTGATTTCATGTATACTACCATTATTATCATCAAATAATACAAGTTCTGACTTGATCTAATTTTTTTTACTCTGTGTAACTCTGTGCTTCTCTGTGCAACTCTGTGTAATATTTTAAACAGACACTAATCAACTCTCGCTCCAAAATCGAAAATCGAAAATTATTTTCTTTACCTTTGGACTGATGTTCAATTAACACTATAACTATAATTTAAAAACCAGATCCCATGTTACGAAAAATCAGTCTGATCGGGGCATTGATGCTGCTGCTTTCAATCCCCAATGTATCGAAAGCCATCGACTCAGTTAAACCATTTTTGGGCCGTTGGGCGCTCTTCCTTCCCGGTGGCGCCGGCTGGCTGGAAGTAAAACAAATGGACGGTTATCCGGATGCCAGCTTGCTCTGGTATGGAGGAAGTGTAGAACCTGTCACCAGCGTCTACATGGAAGGACAAACGCTTGTCGTTACCCGCACACGCAACATTGTCCGGACCACTGATGCCGCAGGTGCAGCAACCCGCAACCACATTGTCAACACACAATTTCGCTTCAGCTTTTTTGCCGACCAGCTTGTAGGGGAAGAAATTTCCCCCGAAAAGGATGGCAGCTCAACCACCATGCGTTTTACCGGAAAGAAAATCCCTGATGTGCCCGCCGCTCCCGACCTTTCCAAATTGGTATATGGTAAGCCAGTCAAACTGCTCAACGGGAAAGACCTTACCGGCTGGAAATTATTGGAAGCGAACAAAGTAAGCGGTTGGTCCATCGTGGATGGTGTGCTTGTGAATGATCCTGCCCAAAAGGAGGGACAGCCTCACATCCAATATGGCAACCTTTGTACAGTCGATAAATATGAAGATTTCAACCTGAAACTTCAGGTCAATGTTCCGGCCGGCAGTAACAGTGGTGTCTACCTGCGTGGTATATATGAAATTCAGGTGGTCGACAGTTATGGAAAACAACTGGATCCGCACAACATGGGGGCGCTTTACAGCAGGATCACCCCATCAGAATCTGCAGAAAAACCTGCAGGAACCTGGCAGGATATGGATATTACCCTTTGTGACAGGCATGTAACCGTGATCCTGAACGGCAAGACCATCATCAACAACCAGCCGGTACTAGGCTGTACGGGTGGGGCCATCACGCCAGATGAATTTATCCCCGGACCACTTTACCTGCAGGGTGATCATGGGAAGGTTTTATACCGCAACATAGAGATCAAGCCAATATTAAAAAAATAACATCTGTTTCCTCAATTTAGAAGAAGCCGTCTCAAAAGCAAAATGAGACGGCTTCTTTAATAAATATCGCTTCATTAAATTACCTTCGCAATAATCAAAAAGTAACATCTAAAATGAGAGCAATTTCTCTATTGTTAGTCGGGGCAATCCTTTCTCTGACCCAGGTTTCTCCCGTTTCCGGAAAGAGCAAACAAAGAAACCCTTTCAACATCATGACCTACAATATCCGGATGAACACGCCTGATGATGGCGTGAATGCCTGGCCTTTACGAAAAGACAAAGTAGCGGGATTGATCAAATTTCACCAGACTGATCTCTTTGGTGTTCAAGAGGCTCTTTTGGTGCAGATGAACGACCTTAAAGCCAGTTTGCCAGAATTCGATTCTTATGGAGTTGGCCGGGATGACGGGAAGGAGGCAGGCGAATTTATGACCATTTTCTTCCGGAAATCCCGTTTTGAAAAATTGGATGCCGGCACCTTCTGGCTCAGCCCTTCCCCCGATAAACCAGGTTTGGGCTGGGATGCCGCGTGCAACAGGACCTGCACCTGGGTCAAATTCAAGGACAAATCAACAGGAAAGAAATTCTACCTGTTCAATACCCATTTCGACCACCGCGGGAAGATTGCCCGGGAAGAATCGGCCAAACTGATACTGAAATTCATGGGCGAGATCAACAAGGATAATTTGCCGATGCTCCTTACCGGTGATTTCAACTCAACCAAAGAGGCAACTCCCATTCAGACCCTACTGAAAGTCCTGTTTGATACACGCGACAAGTGTCAGACACCACCATATGGCCCGCTCCATACCAGTGGAGGTTTTGCAGTGAAGGAGCCTCAACATACCATCGATTACATTTTCATCAACCAGAAAGTGAATGTCATTCGCCATGGTGTGTTGTCAGACTCTTCCGGATTGTATTATCCTTCAGATCATCTGCCTGTTTTAGCGGAGGTGGAAGTACTTTAGCCTTCAAAGATTTAGAAATCAGTATCCAATCATCCATGATGATAATGTGAACCGGAATTGGAAGTGTCGAGAAATGAACATACAGGATTACAAACAATTGCCCCTTGATCGGAAGATTGAGGGGCTGTTTTTTGCACCTGTGATACCAATTACAAATGAGTTTATGTTTGGAAAAGATAGATCGTTGCAGGGACAAAATTGATAAAAATGTGAACAAGCAGACCAATCAGAAAGCCATTTCTATAGCTCAACCGTACATAGGACAAAACAAATCCCATACCCAGTTGAGGGATGACCAGGAATGGAACAATCAAATACTGGGATGCCTTCACAAGTTCAAAGTTCCCTATGTGAACCAACCCGAAAGCAAGCGCGGAGAACCAGACTACAAACCGAAAATACCTGACCCAAATGTCAAAGATCTTTTTCTCATACTTCGGAACATAGCGGGAAGAGATAAAATACACTGGGATGGAGACAATAATTACCGGCAGATAAGGAATAAAATAATGGATGATTACTCCAATCAAAATGGCAAATAGTATGCTGAAGTATTTAATCTTAAACATCAATGGCAACCTGAAAATTAATTCCTCAATAACCGGAGCCATAAAGGCAATCAGCACAAAAATACCCCAACTGCCGATTTTCATTGATTTAAAAATTTCTTCCAATCTATCTTCCGGAAGAGTAAAAAATAATTCCAGGAACAAATGAATTAATCCATTAAGGAGGGTAAAAACAATATAAGTAATCAGAAAGACCTTAAAGGCCGTCTTAAATACATTGGTCTCCTTCAATTCGAGAGCGTTGTATCGGGGGTTCTTAAGAAACGTGTAAAAATTGGTTATTCCCAACATCTTTAAGTGTGATTACGAAAATTGTTGTACGATTTCTTTAAACAGAAGAGGGAATGTAATCTGAACTCTGTCCCTTGATTTCTACTCCAGTGTAAACGACCAACAGCAAAAAACACAACAGAATAGCATTGACTAATTATTTTTCTATCCTAAATGGCAGATGATTAAGAAATTACCTTATCCTGTATAATAAGATAAAGCATACTACTATAAAGCCGATTACTAGGCCAATCCTTAATCCATACCTAAAGCATCTTTTCAGAGGTGGAAGTTTCATTTTTGATCAGTTTAGCGTACCTAAATATTTTCAATAAATAATGGCCAGCACTTTACAAACTACGTAGTCACCAATTTTTGATTGCTATTACCAAATTCGGTCTTTTGGGAAAGGACTTTCCCCTTTATAATAGATCAGAAGGATAATGAATATGATTATTGAAGCGAAAAATGAATTCCAAGTCAAAATGTAATTTGAAAGTTTATCCACCAACGTCTTAAAATATTCAAGAAATCGGGTTGTCCGTGCATTCAAAAACAACTGTTTAGGAAATTAACAGAATTAATGTGGTTCCCATGGATGAGAAAAAAAATTGAGCACAGACAAAAAAATTTCATACAATTCCCTATAACCAATCTGTACGATCAATATCTTTCTCAAAACACCCAAATTTCAAATCATCTCAGTGTAAACATTACTGAAACAAATTGAAAATTAATTGCTTGAGATAATCCCAATTACTAACAACATATTTATTAAAAAGATGAACTGCAATTACAATTATCAAGACTTTTAAAAATATATTGATCTTGTGAGCTAATTTCTCTGGAATCTTCATTTTCAAAATCTGCTTCTGGTAAGAAAAGTAATTAATTGTAAAAAAGACTGGCACAATATAGTTCACTCCTATAATTATGCCAGCACTTTTTTTATACAGGATGATAAAGAAAATAATAATCAGCAAATGCTTCCATAGTTCCTCCAGGAGTCGTAAATGCCCCAGTGATTAGATGTCCCAGGAGCCAACCTACATCCATTCCAAAACTACCACCAGTTAAATCTATCAATTCTTTTTGATTTAAATCATTCATAATAAACTTTTTTATTTATTGTTAATGAAAGGCACTCATAAAACCTTTTTTAAAACCATCCCAATCATTAATGATGCCACCTACAATAAGTATTCCGAAAGCCATTAATACATCATCAATACCAACGACCCCTCCATTGACATCTCTTAAATCCATTTCATTCAACTCTTTCATAATCTTAAAGTATAAAATCTTCCTACTCTTTTTCCGGGCTTTTCGGAATCTGCCCAAGCGTTGTGCACATCACTCTATATAAAGTTACGGCATTTCACTCTCAAAAAGAAGTAGGGAAGGAATTATTTTAGCCTCCTTGAAAAATAAATGGAGGCTTACTACAGCGAAGGAACCAAAGAGCAGACTGCTCTAGCGTTTTCCGGTAGGGGGAGAATACCGGAAATTTTGGATTTTGGATTTTCGATTTTGGAGTACTGTTCCAACTTGTTTTGACTATGATCAAAAAGGAATGATGAATCCTAAACGAAATTAAGATATTGCGTCATTCCAAAATCCAAAATTCTTATCCGACAACTGTTTTGACAATCTCCTCAATTTCATCAGCGGCCTCAACCATGGTATCCCGGATATTTTCAGGCATTGCCGAGGCGAACATTCTACCATTTAAAGTTGCCACATAGATTTTACCATCCGCCTTTTCATAAACCGAAATGCGGCAGGGCATCATCACGGAGACGATCCGTTCGTCGCTTTTTTCGAGCATTGCCCCGGAATAGGCAGGTTTACAAATCTCAACAACCTTAACCGGCCTTACCGACTTGCCGGCTTTGGCCAGGGATTGCTGAAGATCGTGGTTTGCCGGGTTCATCCAATCACGGTCGGTAGCAGCCGTGATCAATATCTCAACAGTCTCGTTGAGCCCAAAAAGACTCTCTTTTTCAAAAATTGGTTGGTTTTCCTGCATGCTATTGTTTTTTATACGATTCAACTTCTACGATCCATAAAACTTTAAGGTTCGTTTATCATCCCTCTAAGTTAATCCTATTTCCAGTTATTTCCAGTTATTTCTACTTATTTCAACTTATTTCTATCTGTTTCCTAACCTCAATCCAACTCTTTGGCAATCGAAATAGCGGCAATCGTTCCATCCGCTACAGCAGTGGTAATCTGACGGTATTTCTTGCTGATCACATCCCCTACCGCATAAACATTGGGAATAGAGGTCCGCATCTCATCATCGGTTTTGATGTAGCCCCACTGGTCCAGCTCCAGCTTATCGGTAAAAAGGCCCAGATTAGGCTTCATGCCAATGAAAATAAAGACCCCGTCTGCTTCGATTGTTTTGAGTTCTTTGGTCGACAAGTCTTCTACTTCGACCACCATACGGTCGCCAACTTTTTTAAAGGAGCGGGGTTCGTGCAAAAAGACGGGATGAATTTTTGGGTTGGCCAGCAGTTTATCCTGTGCTGTTTTGTTGGCGGTAAATGCTGCAAACTGATGGACCATGGTCACTTTGGAAGCAAATTTGGCGATAAAGTCACTCTCCTCAACGGCCGAGTTTCCTCCACCAATCACGATCACCTCCTTGTCGACAAAATATTTCGCATCGCAGGTAGCACAATAGGAGATGCCTTTCCCTTTCAGTTCCCTTTCACCCTTGGCGCCTGTAAGGTTCGGTGTTGTACAGGTCGCGATGATGATTTTTTTGGCATGAATGGTTTCATATTCATCGATGACCACTGTCCGTTTAATCAAATCTACTTTGGTTACGTCCACGGCTACTTTGAAGACGGTCCCGCACAGTTTGGTCTGTTCGGACATGTTGTGCGACAGCATGTATCCGGCCTGGGGATCAATGAACCCGGGATAAT
>CAYHQN010000002.1:0-6676 GCA_964358545.1 uncultured Tangfeifania sp.
ATGTCAATCACCCATTGTTACAAACACCAAAATAATGTTCTCGCTGAATCGCTGCCTGCTCTTGGGCATTCGATGGCTATTTTTTAATACCACGTGCGATCCTATAAATTGTACTCCTTCTGTTTTCTTGCTACTTTTACTGCGAAATCAAACCATCAAATGAATATTTATCCGGAAAACTTCGAAAATAAAATTGGCTTCGACAAGATCAGGGAGTTGTTGGGCAGTCGCTGTCTGAGCGAAATGGGGAAAGAGCATGTGGCAGGCTGCAGTTTCACATCTGACGCTGATCTAATTGAAAAACAGCTGGATGAGACAGTGGAATTTCAGAAAATCATCCGGGATGAGCTCAATTTTCCAACAGGATATTTCATCGATATGCGGTCGGTCCTCCGGAAGTCTAAGATTCAGGGGACTTTCCTGGAAGTTTTTGAACTCTTCGACCTGAAAAGATCGCTCGAAACCCTCCGCTCTATTGCCAATTTCTTCAAGGAGAAGGAGCAGGAGCTTTTCCCGCGGCTTTATCTGGTTGTGAAAGGTATTCAGATCTACCCATTTTTTTATGACCGCATTGATCAGATCCTGACGAAATTAGGAACCATCAAGGACAATGCTTCGCCGGAGTTGGTGAAAATAAGGCGGGAGATTCTCTCTTTGCAGTCGGGTATCTCGAAGATCATGGCTAAAATCCTCAAACATGCGCAGGCAGAAGGGTTGGTCGAAAAAGATGTGACGGTCTCGATCCGCGACGGAAGAGCAGTCATTCCGGTTTTGTCGGGCAACAAGCGAAAGATGCGGGGAATTGTTCACGATGAATCCGCCACCGGACGTACCTCCTACATCGAGCCCGAGGAGATTGTGGAGACCAACAACCGTATCCGGGAGCTTGAATCGGCCGAACGCCGGGAGATTGTGAGAATTCTCACGAAATTTACGGATGAACTGAGGCCCTATGCCGGGGAACTCGAAGGTTCATATGAAATTCTTGGCATTCTCGACTTTATCCGCGCAAAGGGGATGTGGTCAAACGAGAGTAAGTCTGTCAAGCCGTTGCTAAAATACGTCCCCGAACTGAACTGGCTGGATGCCAGGCACCCGTTGCTGGAACGAAATCTCGCCAGGGAAAAAAGGAAAATAGTACCCCTAAATATCAAGTTAACAAAAGATGACCGCATCCTGCTGATCTCCGGTCCGAATGCAGGTGGTAAATCGGTCTGCCTGAAGACCGTAGGATTGCTTCAATACAGCATTCAGTGCGGACTGCCCGTCCCGCTGCACGTGGACAGTATCGTCGGCATCTTTGACAAAATTTTCATCGATATCGGCGACAACCAGTCGCTCGACAACGACCTGAGTACCTATAGCTCCCACCTGAACGACATGAAATTTTTCGTCAGGAACTGCAGCCCCAAATCACTGGTTTTGATTGATGAATTCGGTACCGGGACTGAGCCCATGCTGGGCGGCGCCATTGCCGAATCGATACTGAACCGGATCAACAACCTGCAAAGCTACGGTGTCATTACCACCCACTATACCAACCTGAAGCATTTCGCTTCATCTGTGCCGGGAATTGTCAACGGAGCGATGCTGTACGACTCCAACAAGATGGAGCCGCTATTTCAACTGCAGATTGGCAAACCCGGAAGTTCTTTTGCCTTCGAGATAGCCCGTAAAATTGGCCTGCCCGAGGATATCCTGCAGGAAGCTACCGATAAGATTGGCAAGGATCACATCGATTTCGACAAGCACCTCAGGGACATTGTCAGGGACAAACGTTACTGGGAGACCAAACGTCAGAATATCCGGCAATCGGAGAAGAAACTGGAAGATCTCACTTCCACTTACGAGGAGAATCTCTCTGAGGTTAAGAAGCTGAGAAAAGAGATCCTTGATAAGGCAAAAAAAGAGGCTACCGAGATACTGGCCTCCTCCAACAAAATTGTGGAACAGACCATCCGGGAGATCAAGGAGGCCTCAGCCGAAAAGGAGAAGACAAAGGAGGTGAGGAAAAAGCTGGAAGATTTCAAAGAGGTTTTATCCACTGCCAAAGATTCTGAGGATGAACAGATTGCCCGCAAGATGAAAAAAATCAGGCAGCGGGAGATCTCGAAGCGGGAACGGCCGGAAAAGGATGAACCAAAAAAAACTGTGGCCGAACAGCCTGTCAAAAAGGATGAGCCGGAAGTTGGAAGCTGGATCAAAATCAAGGGACAGGAGGCTCCGGGCATCATCATGGAGATCCATGGCAGCAACCTGGTGGTTGCCTTCGGGCAGTTGCGCTCTGTGGTGAAGCGCGACAGGGTTGAACCCATCTCCCACAACGAAGTAAAGAAAACCAAGGAAAACTACGCCACCTCCCAGGTCAACAGGGAGATCAATGACAGAAAGCTCAATTTTAAACCAAGGATCGATGTACGCGGCATGCGTGCCGAAGAGGGACTTCAGAAAATTCAGGAGTTCATCGACGAGGCCATCATGGTCGAAGCCCACGAATTGCATATCCTGCACGGAAAAGGGAACGGCATTCTGAGGGAGTTGATCCGCGCCTATCTCAAATCGGAACCAGCCGTCAGGAAATTTCGAGACGAGCATGTTCAGTTTGGCGGATCGGGGATTACGATTGTGGAGATCTGAATAATGTGGAAATGTGAAAATATGGAAATGTGAAAATTTTCCAGACCAATCCCATAAAGCTCTGACACAATTTATCTTGCACTCACCATACACCTGATTATTTAATTGTAACGTTGGGTTTATTCCATCTTACGGACGTTGGAGAGGCGCTTACGGACGATTTATCATGCCTTAAGGATGATTTATGCGTCCTTACGTGCCTTGGAACGATCCTTACATCCGTTAGAACTGTTCTTACGTGCATTGGGACGATCCTTACATGCGCTGGAACGATGCTTACGTACGTTGGAACGATGCTTACGTACCTTGCTGCCGATACCTCGCGCAAGTTACAGGCTTATGCCAGATACGCCAACAACCAGTTGTTGCTTAGCGAAACGAAGTTTTCAGAAAGTGAACTGAGAAATGCCTCTGATAATGTGCTCAGAGATTATACCCAGGGCGTTTACAACAGGGCACAAACAAATTTGACCGCTTTGACGGCTTATGGCATAACTGCCTCCACGCAAACATCGTTTGTAAATGCCATCAATGCCTATGTCGTTGCTATTCCCAAGCCTCGTATTGGGACAACTGAAACCAGACAAAGTACATTGCAGCTTGCCAATGCTTTTGAAGCTGCCGATGGGGCTTTGGGTAATATTGATGCGATTGTTGAGATTGTAAAACTTGCACAACCCAATTTTTACAATGGCTACAAGTCGGTTCGGAAACTGATTATTAACGGAAATGGCTCATTATCTGTGAAAGGTCTGGTAACCGATGCTGTAAGTGGCGCCCCGCTTAAAAACGTAAATATTTCGTTTGTATTGGATGGTATTGGAACTAAGGCTATAGCTGCCAAAAGTGTCGTAGCCTTTGTTAAAAAAACTGCCGAAAAGGGTGGGTTTAACATTAAAACGCTTCCTGCCGGAATGTACAATGTAACCTTCAAGAAAAACGGATACGCTGATCAGATTGCTTCCATTGCTGTTTCGGACGGGGAGTCGAGCGTATTGAATGTAAAAATGTCCGGATTGGGATTAGTGTGATTAAAGGATTATTGGATTGGCAAAGCCCTGCGAAAGCGGGGCTTTGTGTTTATTAAGCGACTTTCTGTTGGTAGAGGTATTTTTGAAATTCAATAAAAAGAGAGCTTATTTTAACTACATCGCCCAATTCTGCTTTTGCATCTTCTAAGGATTGGTATTTATTGGTAAGCAATATTGGTAATTTATCCTGGTCGAGCTCTTCGACACCTGTTTCGACATATTTGCTCAATACAAATTCAATAAATTCCTTCTGCTTGTCGTTTAAAAGGGCAAATATGGTGGCTTCCGCTGCTTTTACCCTTGCCTGGCGGGTCATGGGTTTAACATCGCTGTTGAATACATATTCCAACACATCAAAGAGGTCGCTTTTTTCGGCATCAATTAATCGTTGCAGGGCAGCCAACTCCTCTTTTCCGTAACCTGCTTCGTCCAATTTTTCGAGCAGGGTTTTACGTGTTAAAGGATTGCTCCATATGGCCCGTAACTCTTCTTCGCTTTTGAAAAAATCGGGAAGTGTACCGAATAAATTGTTTAAAAATTCCTCTGCCGAAATTGGTTTGCCATCGGCATTCCAAAATGAAGTAGAGATCATGTGTTGTATTTCCCGCTCTTTACCATCTCTCAACTTTACTTTGACTTTTTGCCGGGGCGGATTGGGTTCATTTGCAGCTTCTGGTGGTGCTTCCGGTTGCGGTGGATATGTCAAGGGGTCTTTGGTAACATCAGTTTCGGGTTCGAGCGGTTCACCATCCCATTCAGGATCGGCAAAATGGTGGTAGGCATTGACAAAATCGTAGATGGTGAAAAACTCTTTGCCGTCAAACAGACGTGTACCACGTCCAACGATTTGTTTAAACTCTATCATTGAGTTTACAGGACGAAGTAAAACAATGTTGCGGATGTTGCGTGCATCGACCCCTGTTGAAAGCTTTTGCGAGGTAGTAAGAATGGTTGGGATCAGTTTTTCATTGTCCTGAAATTCCCGTAAAAACTGCTCACCAATAGCGCCATCATTGGCGGTAACACGAACGCAATAGTTGGGATCTTTGCTTTTCTTGTACTGGTTAACCAGGTCGCGAACTGCAGCGGCGTGGTCCTGGGTGGCGCAAAAGATAATCGCTTTCTCTTTTTGATTGGCTTCGTCCATGTATATCTGAACCCGCTTTGCCTCCCGCGCTTTTATCTCTATAATTCTGTTAAAATCGGGTTCGGTGTAGAGTTTTCCCTCTTCAATTTCGCCTTCAATAATTTGGTCATCGCTGGTATAAATGTAATCGTCGATGGTTGTTTGGATGCGCTTTACTTTGAATGGCGTTAGAAAGCCATCGTTGATCCCCTCTTTGAGCGAATAGATGTACACCGGTTCGCCGAAATATTTGTAGGTATCAATGTTGTCTTTGCGTTTTGGGGTGGCGGTTAAACCCAATTGAACGGCGGGTTCGAAATATTCCAGAATGCCTCTCCAGTTGCCTTCGTCGTTGGCCCCTCCCCGGTGGCACTCATCAATGATAATGAAATCGAAAAAATCGGCGGGATACCCGCCAAAATAAGGAGCAGGTTTGCCTTCGTTATCCGTACCACTCATAAAGGTTTGAAAGATGGTAAAGAAAATGCTGCCATTGACCGGAACACGGTTGTTTTTTCTTATTTCGTCGGGTTTGATGCGCACCAAAGCATCCTCGGCAAAGGCAGAAAAAGCATTGTAGGCCTGGTCGGCCAGGATGTTGCGGTCGGCTAAAAACAATATTCGCGGACGACGTGCTTCGACTCCGCACTGCAACCCTGCCCTGTCGCGCAGGTTCCATCTTGTATGGAAAAGTTTCCACGCTATTTGAAAAGCGATGGCCGTTTTGCCTGTTCCGGTTGCTAAGGTTAGAAGAATGCGTTGTGTATTGTTGGCAACGGCTTCCAAAGTGTTTTTTACAGCTATTTCCTGGTAATAGCGAAGCTGCCAGGTGCCGCCTTTGTCTTCATAAGGAACGGCGCTGAATTTTTCCCTCCACCCGTTTTGAACGGCAAATGTTTTGTCCCAAAGTTCATCGGGGGTAAGGTAGTTGGCAACCAAACCCTCTTTGCCTGTTTTCAGGCAGATGCTGTAAATTTCTTTGCCATTGCTGGCGTAGGTGGTTTCGAGGTGGAGTTTTTCGGCATATTGTTTGGCTTGTGCCACGCCTTCGCCTACTCCCTGCCGGTCGCTTTTGGCTTCGATTACTGCCAGCTTGATGCCTTTGTAAACCAATACGTAATCGGCGGTTAGTTTCTTGGAACGGATGCCGCCGGTTTGTATTTTACCTGCGGTGATAGGGTATTCGCGAAGTATTTTAGAGCCTTCGACAACGCCCCAACAGCAAGCTTTGAGGTGTGGGTCGATTAGTTCGGCGCGGGTTTCGGCTTCGTTCATGGTTGTCTGAATCAGGATTTAAGGATTTGAGGATTTTCAGGATTATGCATTGGTGTTGTTATCTTGCTCGTCCTTCAGACCTATAAATGCTGAGTCTGACTTTTTAGGATGAGCAGGATTGAATTTTGGATTATATACCTTCTTGAATTGCAGACTGGTCGCTCCAAAATTGATAAGTAAACCAATAGCAAAATTGTATGCAACCACATAGTTTTTGGCTTGTGCCAAATGCACATCTTCGAGGCTAATCAGTGCTTTTAATTCTACTACTATTTGATTTTCGACAATAAAATCGGCTCTGCGGGTGCCAACAATAATGCCCTCATAATATATAGTTTGTTCAATTTCCCTACCAAACAAAAGGCCTGCCCTGCCAAGTTCAATGGCCAAACACCGTTGATAAATAACTTCCTGAAAACCATTACCAAGTGTATTGTGCACTTTCATTGCACAGCCATTGATTTTATATGTTATTTCATCGAGAGTCATTTTTCATTATTTTAAGTTGTCTGAATCAGGATTTTCAAGATTATAGGATGAACAGGATTTTAAATCCTGAATATCCTTTCATCCTGAATATCCTTTCATCCTGAATATCCTTTCATCC
>CAYHQN010000002.1:6927-10778 GCA_964358545.1 uncultured Tangfeifania sp.
ATCCGTTCATCCTGAAAACCCGTTCATCCTGAATATCCGTTCATCCTGAAAACCCGTTCATCCTGAATATCCGTTCATCCTGAAAACCCTTTCATCCTGAATATCCGTTCATCCTGAAAACCCTTTCATCCTGAAAATCCGTTCATCCTGAAAATCCTGATTCAGACAATTGCCCGCTAAACGCTTTTTGCAGTACTGTTTTTTTCAGTTCTTCCAAATTTAAAAGTTTTTGCTGATAAATGGCTTCCAATCTTTTGGTTTCGGCGGAAAGGGCGTCGAGGTTGGCGACGATGGTTTGTTGTTCGGATAAAGTCATTTTTGGAACATTAAAATTCCGCAATGCTGTTAATGACACTGTTTTTTGGGCAGTACCTGTGGCTGTATCATTAGCCTGAAATAATGCTTGCGGAGATAAAATCCAATAAAACAACCACTTGCTAATCACACTTTCTTTTGGTCTAATTAAGCCAATGTGTCGTTGAAAGCAAAATTCCATCTCTGTTTCTACCAAAACAGGAATTCCGTAAGAGCCTGTAACTGTATATAATATGTCACCATTTTTAGGCTTTCTGTTTGGTTTTATGTTTTGATAATACTCTTTTGATACATTAAACGTATCTGAAAAATCAATTTGGAGACTTTCTTTATTAATGTTCGAAATTGTAATAAAAGGGATACCAGCTTTTGTTTTTGGTGGAGGCATATGATCACCATCTGTAATATCAATTGCTATTTCGGATAATTTCACTTCTTTGCAATGTTTGCCATTTTTCTCAAACACCCCCTGCAAATAACTCTCAAAAAGCTCTTTGGCGTTTTGGAGGTTGCGTTGGGCGTTTTCTTTGGCATTGGCCAGGGCGGCAAAGGTTTGGTCGAGAAGGGAGACGATGCGTTGTTGTTCGGGGAAAGGCATCCAAAGAAAGGGTTCGTTTTTATAATCTTTGAAATAGATATGTGGTATAGCAGCACCAGCGATATATTTTTTGAAATCAACTGAAATAAGATTGTAGTATAAATAGTTTAAATCAACATTTTCCTTTGGCAGAATATATTGTAGTGTACCTATTACGGAAGTGAAAGCATCCATTTTTGTAACTCTTCCAACTCCTGAGCCATCTTTTACGATAGAGAGATAAGGTTTTTTTTGATGATAAAAGCTTACATTCTTAATCAAACCACTCGCACCAAAAATTGGATACTCTCCATCTTCATTGTCTAATTGATTTTGTGAAATATTTGATGATGCCTTATCGCAAACATCCCCCAACTTCTTTATTTCCCAACCTTTCGGCAGGCTCAGGACATCGCCTTGTTTTATCAATTGCTCCATTTAATTGTTTCCTTTTTTTCGTTCTTCGATTCTGAGGCGCGTCATCCGCTCGCGGAAGCCGCCCTCTTTGAGAAAGGCTTCGCCCAGCACGTTTATTTGGCGGCGCAGCAGGTAGGTGCTTTGGTTGATCAGGCTTATGGCCATATTGGCAATGGTTTCGGGTGGGCGGGTCTGTGCAAGTTGCACATAAAATGCGCCATTGTTGTGTTCTTTGCCGAGCTTTCGCATGGCCGTTACCTCTTTGGAATTTGCCTCCCAGATAGCATGGTTGCGGGTGCGCAGATAGTCTTCGTAATCGAGCAGGAGTTCATCGAGACTCGCTTTGGCCACGTTCATCAGTTTGATTTCGGTCTCTTTTGAGGTGGCCGATGCGGCGCTGCCCTCTGCAATATTTTGTTTGCCCGATCGGGCAGCCTGCACCATTTGGTCGATGGTGCTGTCGCCTCTTTTCAGGTAGTTGGCACAGAAGTAATAAGTTAAGTCGTACACTGCTTCGGCTTTTTGGTAAGAGATCAGTTTGCGGTATCCGCCAGAGGGAGAAAGTAAGGGTTCTTTCATGGCTGCAATTTTAAAAGGTTGCTGTAATCATGGTTTTGCCTGCACGACTTGCACGACCTGCAGGACTTGCAAGACTTGCAGGTATTAAGAGGAGGATAGTACTGTTGCCATAAGATTTTCCAGGATTGCGGCGCTTTCGGCGTCGAGGGTTTTCATCTCGGCCAGGATGGCCGAGGGGGTGCGCAGTGCGGTTTCTTCCTTTTTGTTGGGGTTTTTGGCTGAGAGGTCGTACTGCTGGGAATTTGCATTTGGAGACGTTGCATGCAACGTCTGTACATCTACGCTCCAGGAGTTTTCGGTGGGGGCAAAGGTTTTTTGGAGTTCTACGAACTCAGATAAATCTGCTTCGTTGAGTGAATTTGTTTTGCCAAGGTTGCGGTCGAGGTTTAATTGATAATACCAGACATTGCGGGTTGGCGCACCCTTTTCGAAAAACAATACCACTGTTTTAACCCCTGCACCGGTAAAGGTACCACCGGGCAAATCGAGTACGGTATGGAGGTTGCAGCTTTCGAGCAGTTGTTTGCGGAGGCTTACGGAAGCGTTATCGGTATTGCTCAGAAAGGTATTTTTGATAACGACACCGGCCTTGCCTCCGGCTTTGAGGATTTTAATGAAATGTTGTAAAAAGAGAAAAGCGGTCTCGCCGGTTTTAATGGGGAAATTTTGTTGTACTTCGGCACGTTCTTTACCACCAAATGGCGGGTTTGCCAGCACTATATCGTACCGGTCTTTTTCCTGAATGTCGGCAAGGTTTTCGGCAAGGGTATTGGTATGCACAATGTTTGGGGCTTCGACGCCGTGCAGGATCATGTTCATGGTGCCGATGATGTAAGCCAATGATTTTTTCTCTTTGCCGTAGAAGGTGTGTTTCTGTAATATATCATAATCTTTGGTGGAGAGATTAGGGCGACCGTCAAGGTTGCCCCTGCCGTGGGTCAAATATTCGAAGGCTTCGCACAAGAAGCCGGCAGAACCTACGGCGCCATCGTAAATTTTATCGCCGATGGTTGGGGCGACCACTTTTACAATGGTTTTAATCAGGGGGCGCGGGGTGTAATACTCGCCTCCGTTGCGCCCGGCATTACCCATGTTTTGAATCTTGGATTCGTACAAATGGCTCATCTCGTGCTTTTCGGCATGGGTGCGGAAACGAAGCTCGTCGATGAGGTTGATCACATCGCGTAAAGCATATCCGCTTTGCAGCCGGTTTTTCAATTCGCTGAAAATCTCGCCGATCTTGTATTCGATGGTGTCGGCGCTTACGGCATCGGTTTTGAACTTTTTGAGATAGGGAAAGAGTTTGTGGTCGACAAACTCTTTGAGGTCATCTCCTGTTAAGGCGTTGTGGTCTATTTTACCGTTGTCGAGTTTGGGGGCAGCCCAAACGTCCCACTTAAACTCAGTCCGGATGATTGGGTTGTATGTTTTCCCCGTTAATTCGGCAGCAGTGGCTTTGTCTTTTTCCAAATCATCGAGGTACTTTAGAAACAGCACCCAGGAGGTTTGCTCCACATAATCCAATTCACTTCCGCAACCGGCGTCCTTGTGCAGTATGTCATCAATATTCTTGAAAGTCTGTTCAAACATTGGCTATTGTTATATTTTTTTAAAGTATCAAAATTAGCATTTATGCACTAGCATTGGTTGAAAGAAATTGACAATTGAGAGACTCTTTAAAATTTGTTTTTAATCCCGTCAGGGATTTAATGTTGGTAGAAAACGGTTTGAAAGTTAGGGTCCCGTACCGTACGGGCAATGTCATTAAGTTAAGAAAAATTTATACGACTCTAAACAGATTGCTTCACACTTCGTTCCTCGTGTTCGCAATGACGCATGTTGTTGCTTAGGGCGAGGGGAGAAAAGTATGGCGGGAGAAAATGTCCTAAAATACAATGTTGGTTATTCGCCATACTTTTCTCCCCTCGCCGCACGTTAAACATGAATCGTCATTGCGAGGAGG
>CAYHQN010000002.1:10788-27177 GCA_964358545.1 uncultured Tangfeifania sp.
GACGAAGCAATCTATTGATTATATTCGAATTATGATCAAATAGATAAGGAATAAAACTAATTATAACGCTGCCGAGATGGCCGTCGTTACCGCTTTTCCTACTACCTCCATGGCGGCATTGGCCGCTTTTTGTGCCATGGCTTTGGAAATAACTGCAACAGCATTTAACTCTGCTTCTGCAATCAGCTTTTCATCCAGCAATCTTGATTCAAATTTTTCCTGGCTTAATTCGCCCATGATTCGCAGTTCAGCAAGAAGTTTAAGTCTTTCTTTATTGTGTTGAAGAAATTGATCGGCTATGGGTTTAACCTTCTCCCAATTATCCCCGACAGATCCTTTTATTGCCGATAACATATCAGCCAATACACTATTGATATCGAATTTCATCGTCTTTGGTTTTAAGTTGTTAATTATTGAGGCGGATTACTACCCATTTCTTTGCCTTTTTCGGCCACTTGCATGGCATAGAAGAGATCACTAAAAGTTTTCCGGTTTACTATGATCAGGCCATCGCTTAGCGTATTGTCCTTTTTATGCTCCGCTTTGTATTTCATCCATAATTGGATGGTAATCTCGCAAATTCTGGTAGAATTTTCATTGAGCGGACGGATTCTGTTTTTGTTTAACAAGGAGTTAAGTTCCACTTCGATGTTCACATATTGCTCGGAAAATTTGCTGAATGCGCGACCTCCCTTTTCGGCGGAGGTGGTGTCTAACATGGATAAGTAAAACTTGTCAACTGCTTTGGAGGTGTTCTCAATCTGTTCGGCAATTTTGGCATCATAGCCCGGAATGAAAGTAACTTTACATGAATTCAAAGCCAGGAGACTCAAGATCACAACAGATAATAGTGTTCTTTTAAAATAAACATTTTGTTGCTTCATGAAATTTGGGTTAAAGGGTTAAACAGATTTGGGTGGAGGGGTTGGTTATCGCATGAATTTCTTCTCATTAGGTTCTTTTGTTTATTAATTTTTTAACGGGCAGCAGCTAACCGTAAATATTGATTTTACCGATGAACTACCTGTGAAGTGCTGCATTTTAAAATATTAATGTCATTTCAACGAAGCACTGAAACCCAGCTTAACGGGTATCTTGCTGTTAGCGGTTCGTGCTTGGTTTTCCGTCAAGCTTTTTCCTTTAATTTATCGTAGCTCTCAGCAATTTTCAATAGTGTTTCCGAATGGTTGAAAATATCGTCCAATGACAATATTTCCTTTTTAATTTCCTTTTTCTGGTCGTCGAGAATTGCCAAATATTTCTTGCTGCCATTTAGATAAAGTCGACAAATTGTCTTGCGGTTGTTGTCGTCCAATAAGATTGCAAAATATGATTGCGCGTCTCTGTGTGAAATCCTCGATACGCTTATCTTTTGGCGTAAAATTGTTTTTACAATCATAAAACCTTCTAACTCGTCTTCGGTAGTAACAACTTTACTCTCTTCAACTTTTGTCTGCTCTGCTTGAATTGCTTCTTGCTCTTTAGTCGCTTCGTCTTCTTTTGTTAATGCGGTCTTCAGCCGTTCAGTGATTAGGTCGCTGATGTGTTGCTGAACTGATCTTTTAGTCAAAATTGTAAATTGCTCTAAAACTTTGGCTGTCACAATACTTGGGTAAACTTGACGTGCAAAATGTTTTACAAATTCTGGTGATGGATTATTTATTTCTTGCTGGAAGAGCTGTTTTAACTCGTTTATAAATTTTAACTCACTCGCTGTGTTTACAATGCTTTCAGCGTCAAATACTGTTTTATGAAACTTTTTCAGCTCTTCAATTTGGGCGTCCTTGATCTCTGAAATATTAAACTCCAAAAATGGTTTTTCATCCATTTTGTTTGCATCAACTAAGTCGGAATAAAAACGGTAAGTAATTCCGTTGGTCAACAATCCAAATTTTGCTTTAGAAACATGAAAGTAACGTAAAAGCTGTCCATCGTGAATGCTTAAATTTTGCGCCCAGTGTTTGCACTCAATTAAGATTGTCGGAGCACCATCTTTGAAAATGGCGTAATCAATTTTTTCTCCTTTTTTAAGGCCAATGTCGGAAATGAATTCCGGTACAACTTCGAGTGGATTAAATACATCATAACCCAATGCTTGTAAAAAAGGCATAATGAAAGCGTTCTTTGTTGCTTCCTCTGTATGAATTTGGTCTTTAAGTTTTAAAACTCTGTCACCGATTTGTTTGATTAGGTCTTTGAAGTCCATGGTTTTTTATTTTTTAGTTTATAATCGTTTCATTGTCAAGGTTAAGTTTCAAGTTGCGATGCCCAATAGCATGACCGCTAACGTTCCGACGCCAGATGCCGGGCGGGTTTATGAGGTTTGTTTGTTTTAGTTTTGTTTGTGTTTCCGGTAGGTGAAATGTAGTTAAAATTCTGACCCCGCATGGCATTTGGCGTTTGTTAGAGCTTGTTGTCGCCGATTTTGTCAACTATCCAATCAATTATTTCTGCCTGATGATATTTGCCTTCGGCTATTTTTATTACAAAATCATATTTTTCCTCTTCAGTGGCAATTATATCAAACCCAAATTCCATCAACAACAGACGCATTAAGACATAGCCAATCCGCTTATTACCATCGACAAAGGGGTGATTAATCAAAACACTTTCAATCAGGGCAGCTGCTTTCTCAACGGGATTAGAATACAAATCTACCTTATCGAATGTTTGATATGGCCTTGAAATGGCAGACTCTAATAATCCACGATCCCGAATCCCTTTACCTCCACCGAAATTGTCAATTAAAATCTCGTGAATTCGAATAACATCCTGTATGTCAATCATAATGCCAAACGCCTTAATAATTCTTTATCTTCCCGAATTATTAAACCTAAATGACGCGATAGATCAATCTTTTCTTTTGGAGAAGCTTTGGCTTGCTTTAAATATTCCAAGACATCGACCAAGACGGATTCTGGAACCTCATCGATTGCCTTCTTAATTTCATATTTCAAATCGGCTGTTGTCATAATCATACTGTTTTCTCAAAATTAATCATTTTTGATTTATCTTATTCAAATAGGTGATTATCACAATAAGCTCGTTTATACGCACCAAACATTCGCCTATATGCTGAATTTGGGCGTATTGAGGCAGGTTTGGGGCATATTACAGGCACATAAACTTACCAAATTATTTTGAATTTCAAAGCATTTGAGAGGGAAATCGTGCAAGGCCCATTTGGGTGATGCGGTTTGTAACCGCATTTTTATTTACCAGCGATTAAAAATCGCTGCATCCGATACGGTGGGCAGCTTATCTTTCTTTGATCAAATAGACTCCTTCCCGAAGCTCAATGGATGAACTTTCAGGATGGGTTTCGAAGAAAACTCTTGTGTTTACATTTGTTACTTTCCACAATTTATGCGCTTTCCCGGTAGGTGCGAACCGTGCTGAAGTTCCGGGAGGAATTGTCAGTTTCAATTCAATTTTACCCTGATCTGCTCTTTTCCAGTCAACATTAATATCCCCGGCAGGAGCATGGTAAACCGCTTCGGCATGGTTGAGCCCTTCCGGAAAAACAGGGGCTACCAGGAATTTTTTAAAACCGGGAGATTCGTCCAACGGCCTGATCCCGGCCAGCCACCGGAAATACCATTCCGAAACGGTTCCGAACATGGGATGACAATTGGAATAGGTGTTGTCGCTCTCTTTCCAGGTCTCCCACAGCGTGGTGGCCCCCCTGCTGATCATGTAACCCCAGCCCGGATAGACTGTGCTGCTTACAATTTTATAGACCTCATCGGCATGGCCTGTCATAGAGAGTGCCTCCAGGATGTACTTGGTGCCAAAGATGCCCGTCGTGAAATGACCTGCCTGTTCGCTGCGGAGTGCCTTGAGCAGGGAGTCGGTGGCCGCCGGAAGCTCTTTTGGTGGAATGATCCGGTAGTAGATCAAGGTCGAAAAGAGGGTCTGCCGGTTGATGGGATCCGGAACCGGTTGGTACCAAAACTGATCGAGCAGCTTCCTGGTAAGGGATTTTTCAAGTTCACTGAATTTTTTGATGCTGGCGTTATCATGCCTGATCTTTGCAAATCGTTGCATAATGCGGGCGCAGTCGAGGTAGTGGGTGGTTCCAATCAGCTCCACCGGAACTTTCACCATCGACTCGTGGTCGCTGAGCCCTTTGTCTACAATCCCGTTAGGGTGCAATCTTTTCACTTTGTCCATCCACTCAAGGTCCTTCCGGTACAACTCATTGACAATGGCTGTATCCCCATAATACTGAAACAGCTTGTACTGGGTGGTCAGAAAGGCCGACTCCCAGCTGATGCCACAATATTTGATCCCGACATAGGGTGCGGTATCGATAAAGATGGAGTCCTGCATGGCATCCACCCAGTCATAAACCGTTTTGCGGTAAAAGGATTGCATGTCGAAATTGCAGATGAAGGTTTCGCTCGTCGCGTTAAGGTCACCCCCGTAGCCGAATTTCTCCCTGGCCGGACAATCCGACTGCACCGTGATCAGGTTGCTCAGAAAGGTCTGGCGGCAGATCTTCTGAATATCGTTCAGGATCGGGGAAGAGCAGGTGAACCGGTTCTGATTTTCCACATCCGAGTGAAAAAAGAGTGCTTCAATATCCTCTTTTTGAGGCAAGTACTTCAATCCTGTGATTTCCATATACCGGAAAGTATGAAACGAGAATTGGGGCTGCCATGTTGCCGTTTTTTCGGCCCCGAACACGTAGCTATCTGTCTGCCCGGCAATATCAGGAGCCCCTGGGCCTCCCCTCCCCTTTTGTTTCACCTGTCCGGCCACCGTGGTCATGGGATTTAGCGTTCCGTTATCGTACAGGCGCTCTCCAAACCTGAAACGGACCGTATCGCCCGGTTCGCCGGTGAGCTTTATTTTATACAGGCCGGTCAGGTTGGTGCCCATATCGACGATGGTTGCTTTGCCAATGGAACGGATGTCAACCGGATGAAATCGTTTTGTCACTGCAACTGCAGGAATAAAAGATGGTTGCAGTACTCCTCCCGGACCATTCATCTTTACCGGATGATTCCACAGCCTGTCGTCGAATCCCGGCAGGTCCCATCCTTTGATCTCCTTTCGCGCATCGTAATGAACCCCCAGGTAAACATTGTTCCTCATCAGCGGACCATCGGCCGTTTTCCAGCTTGTGTCGGTGACGACGGCCTGGGTTGTTCCATCCGTGTAGGTGAGCTGTAGTCTGGCAATCCAATGTGGCTCGCCGGTTGGAAGAAAGGTTCTGAGGTTCCGGCCGAACATCCTCAATGGCAGCAAATTGTAAAAACCATTTCCGAGCTCAATACCGATCGTATTTGTTCCGCCCCTGAGCAGGGATGTCACATCGTAAGTCGAATAGTAGATCCGCTTGCTGAAATTGGTCCAGGCAGGATCCAGTAGATTGTTTTCGATGGGCTTGCCGTTGATGGTGGCCAGATAATACCCTGCAGCCGTCATGGTTAAAGTCGCCTTTCTGGGTTTCCCGGTCAGGGCAAAATCCTTTCTGAACAGCGGTGCCGGATGGTCGCCATACATAAGAGAATCGGCAATAACCTGATTTTCCTTTGCAGCAATCCAGGAGGCACCCTGCAAATTATCTATATCAGATTTTTGGGCTTGCAAAGGATCTGGTACAACTTGCAGAAGAAGGCATATAACAACAGCTATTCGGAAAACTCTCTTGTATTGCATAATTTTTTCTTATGTAACTCATTTTAAAATATTACACAGAGTTTCACAGAGGACTCACAGAGGACCACAGAGTTTAAGAGAATTTTTCTTAAACTCTGTGAGACTCCGTGCTTCTCCTTCTTCCTCTGTGTAATATTTTTTTGGCTCAACTGTTATTCTATTCGGGTTACATTTCACAATGCTGAGGGACTACTAATTCCATTTTACCAGGTCATTCGATCTGATTCCGGTTGCAGGGAAAGGATGCTGATCGTCAAAGGGATAAAGCGCTTTTTGATCTTCGATGACGATCATATCTTCCCTGACTGTGCCATCCGGATTCATGGCTTTGGAAAGATCCAATCCCAGGTATTTGGCTAAAAACGGGTAGACAGCCGCCCTTTTATTGATATCATAACCATGCATGTCGTTGGGAAGGTGAACATTCTGAACCAAATCTGATTTGCCAAAGAGATTATAAATGTATTTCAGGTGGGGAAGTTCTACCTCGGGGTTATTTTTGGTCCAGTCGCCTCCGTCAGAGACCAGCAACATTGGCCTGGGAGCTGCACAGGCCGCGATTTCCACATTGTTTGTCTGATAACCGACATCTTTGTGAATCGGCATGCCACTTTCGCAAACACAACCTCCAAAGAAATAGGCCGAGACCATCACCACCGGTACTGATACCTTCACCCGGTTGTCGATGGCTGTCAGCAAAAATGTCTGCGTACCACCGCCTGAGGCTCCGGTACAGGCAATTTTATCAGGATCGGCTCCCATTTCCAGAATGAAATCGAGGCAACGGATGCTGTTCCAAAGTTGCAATTTAAGTACCTCCGGATGATCGTGCTTCCATCCAAGCTCTTCCATTTGACCATAACCAACCATGTCGTAGCCAAAGACCATGGCGCCCATTCGGGCCATTGCAGCGAACCGCTTCTGCGCATCGGGACGATATCGTCCAACATCCCCTTTTTTATTCCAGTGACCGTGAGGACTGATTATTCCCGGCAATTTGCCTTTGGCGTTGGTCGGTGTGTACAGGCTTCCGGTTACGTAAACCCCGGGCAAGCTTTCGAAGGCTACATTTTGTACCTGGTAACCATCGAAAACCCTTTTGGCCCCAATGATTGGGTTCAAAGGGCACTTCTTCGGAAATTTTGTCAATCCAGTACCCTTTAGGATATGTTCCTTGATTAGTTTTGCGCGTTTCTCCCAATCCTTTTGGGTCGTATAGCTCTTTTTCCGGGTTTCAAGAAAATCCTTTCCCTGCTGCTCTGTGAAATATCCCCCTTGACAAAGCATATTTTGTGGAGCAGGAGTGATCTTCTTTTGCTCTTGGGCATGCGCTGGGGCAAAAGCCAGAAACAGCGAGCAGGCTAGCAGAAAATTGAAAATTTTTCTCATTTTGTTAATGCATTATTAGTTTGGAACTAAATTAAACAAAAATTAAAAGTTTCTGAATATAAACTACTTTTAATTGTTAATTTCAAAATTTGTTCAACACAACCAGTTCTAAACTTACACTACATGAAACAAAAATAGTTAAACACTGATTGTCATAGTTTTATAACTTACAAAATTATTATCTTAACCTTTTTGCATGAAATGCCCATGAGAAAATATTCACATCAACCGAAAAATGATTATATGGGTATTCCATGCGACCTTTAAAAAACAAATTATATACGCATGAACGAGCATGGGCTTTGCCCACAAAAGGCGATGTAAATGCTTTTTGCGAGTTCCATACGTACGATCTGATATTCAATTATTTACTAATAATATTTACGTGTGAAAGTTGCCATTGTTGGAAGCGGATATGTTGGTCTTGTAACCGGCGCCTGTTTTTCGGAAGTCGGTATTGAAGTCACTTGTGTCGACATCGATCAAAATAAAATTGACAGTTTAAATAACGGAATTGTCCCTATTTATGAACCGGGTCTGGAGGAGATGTTGCTCCGCAACATGAAAAAGGGAAGATTGAAATTCACAACCTCCCTGGCAGAGGCGTTGGAAGATTGCGAAGTCCTTTTCACGGCAGTAGGCACACCACCAGACAAGGATGGTAGTGCAGACTTGCAGTATGTGTTGAATGTTGCCCGGGATTGCGGCAGGAACATGAAGGATTATCTCCTGATCGTGACCAAGAGTACCGTTCCTGTCGGAACCGCCCAAAAGGTTAGAAAAGTCCTTCAGGAAGAGCTGAACAAACGCGGCGTAGCTATTCCTTTCGATGTTGCTTCGAACCCTGAATTTCTGAAAGAGGGCGCCGCTATCGACGATTTTCTCAAACCCGACCGGATTGTGGTTGGTGTCGATTCAGCCAGGGCTGAAGAGTTGATGAAAAGTCTCTACAAGCCATTTACGCTCAATGGCCACCCCATCATTTTTATGGACATTACATCGGCCGAGATGACCAAGTATGCCGCCAATGCCATGCTGGCCACCAAAATCAGCTTCATGAACGACATCGCCAACCTGTGCGAAATCGTCGGAGCTGACATCAATATGGTGCGGAAAGGTATCGGGTCTGACTCCAGAATTGGAAACAAGTTCATCTATCCTGGTATTGGATATGGCGGATCCTGCTTCCCAAAAGATGTGAAAGCATTGATTCACACCGGAGAAGATTTCAATTATGATCTACGCGTATTAAAGGCTGTTGAAGCTGTCAACCAGGCTCAAAAATCCGTTCTTTTCCAAAAGGTTTACAACTATTTCAAAGGTAACCTCCATGACAAGACTATCGCCGTATGGGGATTGTCCTTCAAACCTCAAACCGATGATATGCGCGAAGCACCTTCGGTAGTCATCATCAAGAAACTTTTAGAAGCTGGGGCAAAAGTAAAAGCTTACGATCCAATCGCTATGAAAGAGGCAACCCATCAGCTGGGAGATACAATAACCTACGCAGAAGATCAATACGAGGCATTGATCGATGCAGACTGTTTGCTTTTAGTAACGGAATGGCCGGAGTTCAAATTCCCCAACTTCAAAATCGTTAAAAAACTATTGAATAAGCCGGTCATTTTCGATGGTAGAAATATCTATGAAATGGCGGAAATGAAACGTCAGGGATTTGATTATTTCTGCATTGGTGTCGATACAACAAAATAACTATTTAACCACAAGCCTAACAATCAGATCAAAAATATTCCTCTGATTGTTAGGACTTTTAAGATCTAAACTATGATCAAAAAGAAGGTATTGGTCACGGGAGGCGCCGGATTTGTCGGATCCCATCTTTGTGATAGATTGCTCAACGAAGGCAATGATGTTGTCTGTTTAGACAACTATTTCACCGGTCAAAAGCAAAACATCGTTCACTTGCTTTCCAATCCCTATTTTGAACTGATCCGTCACGATGTGACCAATCCGTTTTACATCGAAGTGGACGAGATCTACAACCTGGCTTGTCCTGCCTCTCCCATTCATTACCAGTACAATGCCATCAAGACGATGAAAACCTCTGTGATGGGAGCCATCAACATGCTGGGTCTTGCAAAGAGGGTCAAGGCAAAGATCCTGCAGGCATCAACCAGTGAAGTATACGGAGATCCGCAGGTGCATCCACAGACGGAAAGTTACTGGGGACACGTAAATCCCATCGGGGAGAGATCCTGTTATGACGAAGGGAAAAGGGCAGCCGAAACGCTGTTTGTCAATTACCACAAGCAAAACAATGTCCGGATCAAAATCATCAGGATTTTCAATACTTACGGTCCACGGATGCATCCGCATGACGGCAGGGTTGTTTCGAATTTTATCGTTCAGGCATTGCAGAACAAGGATATCACAATTTACGGTGATGGTCAGCAAACCAGGAGTTTTCAGTATGTCGACGATTTGGTAGAAGGCATGATCAGGATGATGGCTTCGCCTGAAAGTTTTACCGGACCGGTCAATATTGGAAATCCAAACGAATTTACCATCATGCAGCTGGCAGAAGAGGTGATCCAACTAACCAATTCAAAATCGAAGATTATCAGGATGCCATTACCTTCCGACGATCCCATGCAAAGACAGCCCGACATTAAACTGGCAAAAAAAATGCTGAATTGGGAACCAAAAATTCAATTGAAAGAGGGATTGATCAAAACAATTGATTATTTTGCCGCAACTATGTAAATCTTGGTTATGGCAACTTTATGGCTCCGGTGCCGCACGAACTTTGCAGAATAATAGAAGAGCAAGCCAAACAAAATTCCGGAGAAGGAATTTCTGAGCTTTTTGCTGAATTAAAGAGATTAACTTACGCGATGAGTGACGAACTGAAGGAGTATCTTCAAAAATAAAACAGAAAAAAGGCCCTGGTGCAAAACCAGGACCTTTTTTCTAGAGTTTCTTCATGCCAACCCGCGCCAAATAGGCGCTCCTGGCGAGTTTCGGGTCAGCATCCAATGCGATATAGAGAATAGTTTTGATATCAATAACTACTGCCTGCAATTTTGAAAGATCGGGAGAAACAAAAGAGGCTGGTTTCTTTTCATACATGTTGTTCGATGCCATGGGAAAGAGTATTAAATGAATTGTTTTTGAAATTGCCGTTCGGGGTGTGAATAAACAGACCGGTATATAATCTGACAAAGATTATTTACCCCAAATTGTAAAAACTTTTGCAAGGTAATGCTAATTTTCGGATATATTGCTATTTAGTTGCTTATTTGTAAGACGTCCGATCGGACGTCTTACAAATAAAAAGATTATTGCTGCACCGCCGCCCGGCTGGATCAGGTACGATAACGGGAAAAGCAAATTTTGGTAAATAGGCAACGAAGTATCAGGGGTCCGGGGAAGCAGGAACCGATCAAGCCGAAGTCTACCCTGAATAATGGCAGCCTCAAACTAAGCCTGCCGAGATATTCCGTAATTCATTTACTGGTAGAAAAGAAATCCTGATTAGCAAGGTGGACAAACAAAATGAGCAATTTATTGGGTCACCAATAGCTTAAATGAAATGGCGAAGACAGTTTGATTCTTCACCAGCGTAGAGAGATCAACGAGTTTATAATTGACCGTATAGCTCCCAATGGGCAATTTACCCCATACGAATACAATTCGGTTTTATTTTTTATTTCTTTACCCGTAATTTAAACTGAAGATTAATTCCTGATAATTCTTACCATGACGGCCATGAAAAATTTCATTCTCCCTTTGGTCATTTTTTTATTTTCAATAGAACCAAAGGCGCAGTCAATCCAGGAACACGCACTAGTTATTCATGGTGGAGCAGGCGTGATGTCGGAAAAATCGATGACACCCGAAATGCAGAAAGAGTATCTGTTTGTCCTCAACCGTGCGCTGCAGGTCGGTGATTCTGTTCTTTCAAACGGAGGGAGTTGCATGGATGCAGTGGTTAGGACCATCATGGTAATGGAAGACTCTCCCCTCTTCAATGCAGGGAAAGGGGCCGTTTTTACCCACGATGGGACTGTCGAACTTGACGCCTCCGTCATGAATGGCAAGGCATTGGAGGCAGGGGCCGTAGCCGGGATTACTGATGTTAAAAATCCGATCATGCTGGCAAAAACGGTGATGGAGAAATCGGAGCATGTTTTCCTGGCTGGAAAGGGTGCCTCGCAATTTGCCGTTGAACAGGGTTTTAAGCTGGTTCCGAACAGCTATTTCTATACCGGTAACAGATACCGGCAACTGCAGGAACTGCTCAAAAAAGAGCGGGAAGCTGGCGTTAATGACAAACATGGAACCGTTGGGTGTGTGGCGCTGGATAAAAATGGCAACATCGCTGCTGGAACCTCTACCGGAGGAATGACCGACAAAAAATATGGAAGGATCGGCGACACACCGGTAATTGGGGCAGGTACCTATGCCAACAATGCCACAGGGGGATTTTCCTGCACCGGCCATGGAGAGTACTACATCCGGCTGGGCTTTTCGAGAGACATCTCTGCTTTGATGGAATACCGTCAACTCGGCATTCAAAAAGCCTGTCAGGCAGAAGTTGAGAAACTGTCACAACTGGGTGGAACAGGCGGAGTGATCGGGCTGGACAAAGAAGGGAACGTTGCAATGGAGTTTAATACATCCGGCATGTTCAGGGGATACATCAAATCAACAGGTGAAAAGTATACTGCAATCTTTAAATAAACCATAAATTTGATTTCCATATCGGCAAAAGACCGGGATTTTCACACGAACCAGCAACATTCCGGCAAAAAAAAATTACACAGAGTTACACAGAGATTATGAAAAATTTTCTTTTACTCTGTGTAGCTCTGTGGTTCCTCTGTGTAACTCTGTGTAATTTTTTTTTTGAAGTTGTTGTTCAATCATCAGCCCTTTCACGTAAGCCTCTTCCTTTTTAATGTAATTGGCAGGCAAATTATTGTCTGTCATGGTATTCAGCATACCCATCAGTACGCTCAGCGTTTCAAAACGCATTGCATTTCCTTTAAGCAGGGATGATTTGGTGAAATCAACTTCGAAAACTTTAAATCATTTAGGTTTAGTTAACAGGATTTTTTTTTACATTTACCACTTCAAATCCCCGCTATTAACTACTATATTACTGAACATGAATACTTTAACACAAACCAGATTGGTTTTTCGTACTTCATTGCTATTTTGTGGCTTATTTTTTTTGTTCACTACCCTGAATGCACAATCCAGGGACGGAAAATTGTTACAGGGCGAAAAATGGGAGAAATTTATTTCTTCAGAAAAGAAGGCCGACTTTTATGTTTCCCCTACCGGGAATGACAGTTGGAGCGGCACATTGCCCGAACCCAACATCCAAAAAACAGACGGACCTTTCGCCACCATCGGACAGGCTCAGAAGGCTGTCAAAACGTTGAAATCAAAGGTCTATTTCCCCAAAGATGTACCCATCGAAAAAAGGTGGATCGGATCGCCACACCCGCTTGGGCGTGGTAAAGACATCCTTGTCTACATTCGGGAAGGGTACTACTTTTTGAATCAGCCACTGCAATTTGAACCTGCCGATGGAGGTGAAAGGGTCGAGACCAATCTGCCTACCGGAGCATTCGAATACCACAAGGTAAAGGACCATTACGTCACCTATTCGGCCTTTCCGGGAGAGCATCCTGTACTCTCCGGAGGTCGGCCGGTTGCAGGATGGAAATTGAAGAAAGGTGTCTGGTCGGCTTCCCTGGATGCCGACTCAATTAGCATGTTTTTGGTCAACGGGAAAAAGCAAACAGTTGCCAGGAAGCCAAACAGCGGATATTTTATTCCAACCAGTATCTCGAAGAAAACGGATGAGCTCTATTTTGGCAAAGGAGAGCTGGAACCCTGGAAAGATCTTACCGGCAACAGGGTGATCATGCTTCTGCGCTGGCATACAGGTGTCAACAGCATCAAAAGTATTGACACAAAAAGCGGAACCGCAACCCTTGCATCACCCCAGGAAGGTCTGGTGATCGTACCTCCCAGGTATTTTGTAGAAAACCTGAAAACATTGCTCGACACCGCAGGAGAGTGGTATTTTGACAGGAAGTCCAAAGAACTCAGTTACATATCTCCCAAAGAGACAGGTGATCCAAACAAAGCAGCAACTTCGGTTGCAAAATTAAACCAATTGCTGGAAGTAAAGGGCGAAAAGGGTCATCCCGTGCGCAACCTCCGGTTCTATGGCCTAACCTTCGAAGGCGTCGGAGCCGGAAACAGCGCCCTATCCTTTGAATACGCCCATGCCTGCGAACTGGCTGAAGGTCTGGTCAGATCTTGTGCAGGAACCGGAGTCTCGGTCAGGGCCGGATGCTACCAAACCAGAATATTCGACAACCGGATTGAGTCCATCGACAACGGAGGCATTTATGTTACAGGCTCAGTCAAGCCAGTATGGCAAAACGAAGTGGATTACAACAAAGGGGTTACATCCAACTCATCCGGTGATAGTCCGAAGATTATCCGCGAAACGATGATCTTCAGAAACCGGCTCTCCGATTGCGGAGGTATGTCAATTATGGCCAACAATACACTTTCGACAACCATTTCGCACAATTACATCACCAAAACCCGCGGACGTTATGGTATTGACGTGGGCGACTGGTCCAATCAGGAGGATGCGCTGGACGGAAACTATACCGTCGAATACAACCACCTGGAAGATGTACAGCAGGACGCAGACGATTCCGGCGCCATCAAAACTGCCGGTATGGTTTTCAATTCAGTGGTCAGAAGGAACCTGGTCCACAAGGTTCATGCCGGTTTCTTCAACGACAACGTAGGATTTTGGTTCGACAACATGTCGCAGGGATGGCTAACTGAGGAGAATATTTATTACGACCTGGAACAGGGCGAGATGAAATACTGTGCCGCCCAGCCCGAAGACAACACCTACCGCAACAATTTCAAAATTGAAGCTCCAGCCAATGCTCCCGAGATCATTATCGACGGAGTTCCCAATTTCAGATACAGCAATTTATCCATCGTTCCATCCGGCCAGCCATCGGGTTCCTACCCTGCCGGCGGTGTCATTCAGCTCTCAGCCGTTGTAGAAAATACCGGATCCACGGGAATAGCCCCTGTCGAGCTTTATCTGGACGGTAAAATATACGAGACAAAACTTTTCCCGGTGATCAAAAACAACAGCCGGACCATCGATTTTAAACTGAGGATTTATGATGCCGGAGAGCATCAGCTTTCAATCGGATCGACCCCTCATCAAAAGATCGGGGTGATCGGCACAAAACCCCTGGTTGTTTTTGAAAATTTAAAACTCTCTGCAACCAGATGCCTGGAAGGTGAATCGGTGAGCCTTCAGGCTACTGCCAAAAACCTCACCCCTGAGGATCAGAAGAGTGAGGCGGTAATCTTTCTGGACGACAATAACTTTCAAAAGCAGTCATTGGATTTGAAAGCAAATGAATCTGGAAACGTTCGTTTTGACCTTAAATTCCCGGCAGGCAACCATACGCTCAGGATTGGCAACAGCGCCGTGGAAAATATCCTTGTACAACCCAAAATTTTGTTGGATCTCTCCAAAATGAAGATCATGGAATATGGGTCGCCGCGTTCGAAGCCTTATGCCATTGAATCTGATGGTCAGAACAACCGTTTCACGATTGCCGCTTGTGGCTCCGATTTCTACCATGCCGAAGATTCCTATGCGGCGGCCTACGTGAAAAATATCAAAGGTGATTTCGTGGCAACAGTGAAAATTGTCAAGTTTGGCGAACGAACACACGAATGGTTCAGAAGCGGCCTTTTTGTGCGCAACGACATGGCCAAAAGTTTCGATGTTCAACCCGGCAGCAAAGGCTCAGTCCTGCTTTTCGGAACTCCCGGAAGGGCAGGCATCGAATACGACGAATTTGCCAACGGTTGCATGCACAAAGCCAGCAGTCAGAACCTTCCAGAGCATAGCAAGACTCCGATCTACCTGAAACTGGTCCGCCATGGCAACAGTTTTAGCGGTTTCGTAAGCCTCGACGGGACCAACTGGATCATTGAAAAACATTCGACCGATATTCCAGGGATCAACGAATCGGTAGACATTGGCCTGGCAGCCGGCGGACCAGATACCAGGCAATACAAGGTAGAATTCAGTGATTGGAAAATTGAAGTTGCACAATAATCAGATTTGAATAACATGAGGTTAAAACGCTTTCTTCAACTTTTTGTGATTCTCTCATCACTGGCGGTAATTGCAATCATTTTGTCCAACGGTACAAAGCAAGCATTGCCAAAAAATATTGGATTTCACGAGGCAAAGTATGATCATAAAGGGTTACTGCTGCCCTGGACAAACTGGGAAGATGCCCTAAAAAGAGAGATGAACTGGTATTACAAGGCACCTATCGGGAAGTCGGGATTTCCGGTATATTTCTATTCCACATTCGTCGACTCGGCTTATATACCTTATAAAACTGATATCATTCCATGTACCCAGCTGGGAATGGGCATTTTGTCCTACCTCAAATATTGGGAATATACCGGGAAAAAGGATAGCCTGGCATTGAAGTATGCCATGCGCATGGCTGTTTTTCTTTCAGATTTTGCTTCTACGCCCAACTCAGGCTTATATGCCAATTTCCCACGGTCGACAGGGAACCATGAAGAGATTCCTTTGACAAAAAGCTCACAGGGGGATGCGAAATACGGAGATCAGGTAATAGAACCCGACAAGGGTGGAATTGCAGGATACGCCTTTTTGCAGTTGTACAAAAAAACCGGCAACGTAGTCTGCGGAGAGAAGGCTTTGGCGATAGCCAGGGTTTTGGCAGAGAACATGCGCACCGGTGACAAATCCCATGCACCATGGCCTTTCCGGGTAGATGCCGTAACCGGAAAGCACTGGGGCGAACGCAATGGCAACATGGTTTATATTCTCAGGTTGTGGGATGGGTTGGCCGAAATTGGCAGCACTGAATTTGTGGCTCCGCGTTCCAAATTGTGGCATTGGATCAAAGAGGTTCAGCTGAAAGCTCCCGGGCGGAAATCTGCCTCGCACTGGATCCAGTTTTTCGAAGACATGACAGAAGAGGACAACCGAAACTCGTGGGCACCGCTCGAAATGGCCAGGTATCTCATCGAACAAAAGGAGAAGCTGGATCCGGATTGGAAAAACATGGCCAAAAAGTGTATCGATTTTGCCATGGACCATTTTGCCATTAAAATGCCGGGGGGAGTCACCTTGATGGGTGAACAGGATTCCGACCTTCGTCCCTGGGGAGGGGCCTGCTCCAAACTGGGCGGAGTTGCAGCGCTTTTTTATACTGCAGGCGGCGGCGAGTGCTACCGCGAAATCGCCTT
>CAYHQN010000002.1:27187-83872 GCA_964358545.1 uncultured Tangfeifania sp.
GCGAAATCTCAACTGGGTTACCTACTTCATCGACTCCGATGGCGGACCGGCAGCCATGTGCGACATTAAAGAGTGGCGTAAAGGATCGTGGCAGGAAGATTGCCATACCGATGTGGTGCACAATTTTATCGACGCGATGAATGCGGTTCCGGAGTTTCGAACCCAATAAAATAATACACAGAGTTTCACAGAGAAGCACTGAGTTACACAGAGAGAGAATATAAAGAAATCAAATTGTTAATGAATTTTGAGATCCTAATTCTAATAACATTTCAAACAATAAAAACATTTTAAACCCTTCAAACAATTTTTTTTGGTACTCTGTGGTCCTCTGTGCTTCTCTGTGCAACTCTGTGTAATAGATACTTACGCGCTAAATCTGATACTATGAGCTTAATCGGAAACGTGATCTGGATAATTTTTGGCGGACTAGTTGCCTTCCTGGGTTACCTGTGGGGAGGACTGATACTCTGCTGCACCATTGTCGGCATTCCATGGGGTTTGCAAGCCATAAAAATCGGTATTGCCACACTTGCCCCTTTCGGCAAAACTGTGCGTCCCAATGGTGGCTCCATCCCGGGGCTCTCCTGTTTGCTGAACCTGATCTGGCTGATTTTTGCCGGATTGTGGATTGCGATTGCACATCTGGTATTTGGTGTTTTACTTTGCATTACAATCATAGGGATCCCGTTCGGAATTCAGCATTTCAAGCTGATGCGGTTGAGTCTTGCACCGTTTGGATATGATTTGATGTAATTGATTGATATACAATTGTAATAGATTGAAAAATGAATTTAGATATAATCACCATTGGCGACGAAATCCTGATCGGTCAGATCGTTGATACCAATTCGGCCTGGATGGCGCAGAAACTGAACGATGAAGGGATCAATGTCCGGCAGATCATAAGCATATCAGATGATCCGGTCCACATCACCGAAACCTTCATCGAATCGGCCGGAAAAGTAGATCTAGTGCTGGTTACAGGCGGACTGGGCCCCACCAAAGACGACAAGACCAAGGATACCATTTGTGATTTTTTTGGTACAAAACTTGTCACAAACGCTGCCGTTCTTGAAAACATTGAGGAGCTGCTCAACAAAAGGGGCATCGCGCTCAACCGCTTGAACCGCGACCAGGCCCTGGTACCTGAGGGCAGTCATGTATTTCAGAATAAGTTAGGAACAGCTCCCGGACTGCTGCTCAAAAAAGACGGATGCTCCTTTATTTTCATGCCGGGAGTGCCTTACGAGATGAAATACCTGATGGAATTTGAAGTTTTGCCCTATTTGCGGGACAATTTTCAAACTACCACCATCCTCCACCGGACTGTCCTGACACAAGGCCTGCCCGAATCGATGCTTGCCGAAAAGATAGGCAGCTGGGAAGATGCGCTTCCAGGATTCATCAAACTGGCCTATCTGCCCAGTCCGCAAGGCGTCAGGCTGCGCTTGTCGGCCAGAGGACTTGAACAGCCGCTCATGGAAGCCGAAGTGGCGTCACGGATCATCGCGTTGCAGAAACTGATAGCTCCCAATATTTATGGCTACGACGACGAATCGCCGGCCGAAAGTATCGGAAATATCCTGACCGAAAAAGGGTGGACAGTCTCCACCGCCGAAAGCTGTACCGGAGGTGCCATTGCAAGGTTGTTCACCGAGAATCCCGGCAGTTCAAACTATTTCAAAGGTTCTGTCGTAGCCTATTCCAATGAGATTAAAAAAGATATTTTGGGAGTCAAAGAAGAGCTACTCAAGCAGCATGGAGCCGTAAGCCGCGAAGTTGTTGAATCAATGGCCCTCAATGGATGCAGGGTGATGAAGACTGATTTTGCAATTGCTACATCAGGAATTGCGGGTCCGGGCGGAGGCACTGAGGAGAAACCTGTGGGTACAGTATGGATTGCTGTGGCACACAAGGATCAGGTCGTTTCACAACTTTTCCATTTCGTCAATGACCGCGAACGGAATATCGCCAGAACCGGCCAAAATTCACTCTTTATGCTTCGAAAATTATTAATTGCATTGTAGTTCTTTGTGCCTTCCTTTGTGACCTTCGTGGTTAAAAAAAATCAACACAAAGGGCACAATGTCATATTGTTTAAATATTTGGCTTGCTGTTGTTTAATGAAAAAATATCATGGAAAAGAAGAAAGTATTTTTGATATCGGGTGTAGTTTTGGCCACCATAATTTTGGCCATTGTTTTAATTCCGATACTCTTCAAAGGCAAAATCGTCGCCACAGTGAAGGGGATGGCCAACCAGTCGCTGTTGGCCAGGCTGGATTTCAAAGATGCCGATGTCTCCCTTTTCAGGAGATTTCCACAGCTGGATGTTCGCCTCAATAATCTAACTATCAATGGAATCAACGAATTCGAAGGCAAGCAACTATTACAGATAGAGATCCTGTCAACCTCGATGGCGCTCTCATCCCTCTGGAAAAGCGATGGCATTACCATTTCGGAAATTATCCTGACCAACCCTCAGTTCAATTTGCTGGTCTCCCCTGCCGGGAAAGCCAATTGGGAGATCACGAAGCCATCTTCGGCAGGTACTTCTTCGGAGACAAAGAACCCGATGAAAATTGAACTGACTAAAGTTCAGTTAATCAATACACTGCTCACCTACCGGGATGAAAAAGCCAAAATGTTGACCGGCTTTAAAAATGGAAATTTCGAATTGTCGGGCTTTTTGAAGGGCAGCGATACCAAACTTAGTTTCAAAGGGGATACCGACAGCATCGCGTTCGAATATGGCGGCAAAAAACTGGTCAGCGGTATGAAAGTGAGTGGTGAAGGAGCCCTCCAGGCCAATTTCGATCAGAGAAGCTTTCGCTTTCTTGACAACAAATTCAATATCAATAAGCTTCCTGTGAAATTGCAGGGAACTTTCGTGATGGGCGACAAGGAGGATCAGTACGACCTTGCCTTTCAATCAACCGGTTCCACCCTGGATGAATTGATTGGATTTCTTCCGCAAAAACAGCAAACAAAGCTTAAAACATACGAAAAAGTGGGAAACCTCTCCTTCACCGGGGTAATAAAAGGCACCTATTCAGACACAACTTTCCCAGCCCTGGCGGCCGATCTGAAACTGACCGACGGCAGGTTGAAATATCCTTCCAAGCCCAATGAGATCAGTAAAATCCAAGTGGTAGCCAGTCTCAGTAAACCGCAGGGAATTCTCGATTCGCTGAAGATCTCCGTAACCAAATTGGAAGCACTTGTAGCCGGCCATCCCATTGTCGCAAATCTGTCGGTGAAAACGCCGGTCAGCAATCCGTTCCTGACTGGCGATGTTGTAGGTGAGATTGATTTTGCTACGCTGCGACAGACCATTCCGATCGACTCGATGGAAATTGGGGGAATGGCACATGCCAATATCCATTTCAATGGACCCTGGTCGGCCATCGACAAAGGTGAATACGACAATTTTCAAACCAAAGGAGCTGTTACGCTGAACGATTTCTTCTACAGCTCTCCCGCTTTCCCTGAGAGAGTTGGAATCCAGTCCGGAACATTCGCTTTCAATTCGAAAGAGGTAACCATTGCCTCCATGAAAGGGAAATTTGGCCAAAGCGACTTCACGGTAGATGGATCTTTTGCCAATTATTGGGCCTATCTTTTGAAAGACGGAACAATTTTGGGCAACATCAAGCTAAAATCTGATCTGCTTGATGTGACCCAGCTAATGAACGGCGGTACCCAAAACAAAGATACAACCCATCTCGGCGACCCATATGTGATCCCTGCCCGGATTGACCTGACCGTCCTGGCAGCCGTTGACCGGATGCTATACAGCAGGATGGAAATCAGGGGAACAACCGGAAAGCTGGTAGTCAAGGACCAAAAGCTTAATTTGGACCAACTCTCCATGAACCTTCTAAAAGGCACAATGGTCCTGTCGGGGGTTTATGCTGCCAAAGAAAAGAGTCCGGCGGACTTCAATTTCAAAATAGACATCAAGGATTTTGATCTTCCAACTGCCTATCAATCAATGGGTATTGTCAGACATATTTTGCCCATAGCCGGAAACAGCAAGGGTACTTTCCTGTCGGGATTGTCGCTGAGCGGAAAATTGGGGAAGGATTATGCGCCTTATTTCGAGACGCTTAACGGAACCGGACAGATTTCGATTAAAAATCTCGAACTGGTTGGGAACAACATGTTTGCCGAGATTGGCAAATACTTCAGGAAAGACCTCTTTACCAATGTTAAGGTGAACGATTTTGCCAGTAACATCGTACTGACCAACGGAGCCTTATCCATTTCACCCTTTACAACCAAGGTTGCCAACCAGGAGGTGACTGTCTCAGGGAGCCAAACGCTGGCGCTGGACCTGAATTACCAGTTCAATTTCAAAGTCAACAAAAATGATCTGGCCGCTGATGTGACCAACCTCATTGGCCTGGTACCAGGAGCTGAAAATATTGACAAATACCCGATCAAAATCAACGTGGTTGGCAATCTTAAGAAACCGGATGTCAAGGTCGACCTCTCAGAAGCAAAGGACCTGGTAGCCAAAGAGTTTTCGAAGAAAGCGAAGTCTACTTTACAGGATGCCGTGAAGAAATTCGGATTGGAAGGGTTGTTTAAATAATCATGCATATCTAAAGTTGTATTTTAAATATGCATGAATTTTGTTGTTTTTTAGATTATTTTTATGTAATTTTAAAGTCTCATTTTATATTTGCATAAAAATGTACATTTCTCGTGAGATTTACAATGAACTGATCGAATCCTGTAACACCTTCCCGGTAGTTACGATCACCGGACCCAGGCAGTCGGGCAAAACGACACTATTGAAAAACGTTTTTCCTGACAAGAAATACTTTTCCCTTGAAGATCCTGACACGCGACAACTTGCATTAACAGATCCCAGATCCTTTCTGAATCAATCGGATACAGGAATGATCATTGACGAAATTCAGCGGGTGCCTGAACTCGTTTCATACATTCAAGGAATTGTTGATAATCTGCAAAAACCGGGTTACTATATTTTGTCGGGAAGTCAACAATTCGAACTTTCACAAACTATTTCGCAATCGCTGGCCGGACGGACTGCCATCCTGCGGTTGCTGCCGTTTTCGATTCAGGAGATACTGGTAGTCTCGCCCAATTCAACTGCCGATGAATTACTCTACAAAGGATTCTATCCGCGCACTTACACACTGCCGTCAATTAGCCCAACCCGTTACTACAACAGTTACCTCGAAACTTACATTGATCGCGATCTGCGCCAGATGCTTCATGTGAAAGATTTAAGGCAGTTCGAACTGTTCGTGCGGTTGTGTGCGGGAAGGGTCGGGCAGATTTTTGTGGCGGGCAACCTGGCTAACGACGTTGGCGTGACGGTCCCTACCATTCAATCGTGGCTTTCCATCCTGGAAGCCTCCTACATCGTCTATTTGCTCCGGCCTTTCCATGCCAATCTCAACAAACGACTGACCAAATCGCCCAAAATTTTCTTTTACGATGTGGGTTTAGCAGCATTTCTCTCCGGAATAACCGAGCCGTATCAACTATATACCAGTCCGTTAAAAGGGCCATTGTTCGAAAATATGGTTGTGATGGAAATGCTGAAAAGCAAATACAACCACTTCAGGCCTTACCAACTTTACCATTACCGGGATTCCAACCACAATGAAGTGGATTTAATCCTCGATTACACCACGCACCTGGACGCCATTGAGATCAAATCGTCTGCGACTTTTGATACAAGCTTTTTAAAAGGACTGAACCATATCCGAAAACTTCTTCCTCAAAAGATAAGAAATACAACTGTTTGCTATTCAGGTGAAACGGAGCAAACGATTGGTGAAAACAAACTGGTCAGTTACAAGAACGTTGCAAGAATTTAGCGTCATAAATGATATATCCCGTTCATTTTCCGGATTCAGCATCAAAAACCACAATTTGTATCACAAAAGATACCATTTACTTGCTTTTCAGTGAAATATAACCTAATTTTATCGGATAATATCATTTATGATACAATTTCATCTTGTTAATATGACAAACGAGGAGCTTATTCAAACCATTAAAGAGAGAAAAGAGATTCTGGCTGTCAATCAGGAGTACCTGGCTGAGCTTTCCGGGGTTGGAATTGCAACCTTAAAACGGCTGGAAAGTGGCAAAGGGAATATCACTTTAAAAAATTTACAGAAAATTGCAGATGTGTTGGGTCTTGAAGTGAAACTCGAACTTAAAAAAACCAGTAAATGAGAAGCGCTGAAGTATATAGGAAAGGTATTTTAGCTGGAATACTAGCCGAAATCAACAGTCGTTCGTATGAGTTTAGTTACGATTCCATGTATTTTTCAGATAATTCAAAACCGCCAATTAGCCTGACATTGCCCAAAAATCAGTTGGTTCACACTTCTGAATATTTATTCCCCTGCTTCTACAATATGCTATCGGAAGGCACCAACAGGGAAATTCAAACGAGGCAATTGAAAATTGACAAAAACGATTTCTTCGGCCTCTTGTTGGCCACTGCCCAATACGATACCATCGGCGCTATAACTGTGAAGCCAATTAATTAGAAACAAACCGGTTATGGAAATAGAATATTGTCCAGGATTGCTTATAAAGGGACATTCCGGCTATAGTCCCCTCTTTTTGCGAAGGATGTTCTCCGGGCGAAAGGTCAGTCCTGTTTTGCCGTATAATGCCCCTGAAATGGATGAAGAAGACCAAAAGAAGTTCATGCAAAACAGGAAAAGAATTTCAATTTCGGGTATGCAGGAGAAATATTCCGTTCTGCTTGAAAAAAACAGCCTTCGATTGACCGCTGAAGGGGAACTGGGCTCCTATATTCTCAAACCAAAACCTCATGGACTTCGGAAAATCACCATGGCACCGGCAAATGAACACCTGACCATGCAAATTGCCAGCCAGGTTTACAAGATCCCGACTGCCGTTAATGGATTGGCGTTTTTCAGCAATGACGAACCTGCCTACCTGACCAAACGATTTGACATAGACATCCATGGAACAAAACTTGGGAAAGAAGACTTTGCATCATTAGCCGAAAAAACAGAAGAAAATGCAGGAGCCAATTTCAGGTATGACTATTCGTACGAAGGCATTGCCGAATTGATCCGAAAGTACGTCGGATCCTGGCAAATTGAAATGGAAAAGTTTTACAATTTAGTGGTCTTTAACTTTTTATTCTCCAATGGGGATGCCCATTTGAAAAATTTCTCCTTGTTGGAAACTGCCAATGGCGACTATGTTTTGAGCCCTGCTTATGATCTGATGGATACACGGATCCATGTAGACGAAGAGGGCTTTTTTGCCTTGAGTGATGAGCTCTTTAAGGACGGGTACTGGTCAGATTGCAGAATCAAAAACTCACCGCACCATCCATGTAAAGAGGATTTTATTGTATTCGGGAAGAAAATTGGAATATCAGAAAAGAGGATTGGTAAATTGCTTGTCCCTTTTCTGAAAGAACCAGCCGGGGTTGGGAATTTAGTAAAGAAATCGTTCCTTGATCAGGAAACCCGGGAACAGTACCTGAACCATTATCATGAACGGTTAGGGATGTTGAATTTGGGTTGATATCTGTCTCGACAAAAGGCAAAATAATCAATCGTTTCACCTACTTCTATTTTAACTCGGATTTTAAATCTTCCCACTCCTTCCCCCTGTTATCCTTCTGGAAGGATTTATATCTTTTGTCGAGCTCCTTATCTAAAGTTAGGCCTGGTTTGACAGAGTTATCCTTCTTAATTTCTATAAAATCATAATCTTCCTTTAAAGCTTTAAGCATGTTGATAATGCTTTTAGCTTTTAGGGATTTATCTTGTATTTTGATAATGTAGGTCATTTTCCCGAACTTTCTCCAAAGATAATAATTTGAAGAGACAAGATAAACCTTTTGAGAGAATTGATTTATTCACAATTGACATCTTGTACACGAGGGGGTTTGTGGGCTACCCCTGTAAATCGCCAACACAGGATCATTCCCTTTCAGAAACCCCCTTCATCTTTTATACAGCATGTGAAAGAACGTTCTTTATTGCTAAATTCGTCCGTTTAATTCAGGAGACGCTCCGCGCCAGCGGGGGTTTCTCATTTTTTTTTGTTTTGATATTTGTTTATCAGCATATTAACCCATTTAGGTTGATAACTTCTTTTGCATATTCTCTTAATGTTGTAGATAATTACATAATTTTGACTTAGTTATTAAAGCTTGGTTAAGCAAAAGCAATTTAATGAGTTGATTTATACTAATCTAAATTTTTTAATATGAGTACTGATAATGACATCTTAGAGATTTACCGCAGTGCTGGTCAATTGCAAGAGAAATATATTTTCTACATAGTGGCATTATGCGTTTCAGCTATTGGTTTTTCGGTTTATTGCACTATAGATAAACCATTACACTATACTCATATCCCATTAGGTATAGCAGTTTTATTGTGGGGTACAAGTATTTTTAGCGGTTTGAATTATATCAAATGGGCAATTGAGATAAAGAGAACTAACTACCAAAAATTGGATGTAATGTCTGACAGTCAATTAATGCGCCAAGTAAGTTTTCAATCAATTATTGATATTCTGGACAAAAAAGAAAAATCTTTTAGTAATAAATTGCAAATCTATTTTCCTCTACAGGAGTATAGTTTCTATTCTGGTGTAGTCTTTTTCATCATTTGGCATATCATTGAAATGTCCTTCATAAAATAAAAAACATTTAATCTTATCTATTTATCATAAAAATAATATCAACAATTAAAAACTAATTTTTATCATCATGAAAACTACAATTTATCTTACTTTCCTTTTTGTCCTACCAATATTTTATATGCAAAACGTGCATATGGATTTTATTAATTCTAATCAAATACAAACTATGAGAACTACTTCACTACGTCACCTCATTATTGGCCTAAATGAGTTAATTGCTGATATCAACAAAAAAAATACCACTAAGATTGAACTTGTTCCAGTACCAGGGTGTTTTTCAGATGCTACTTTAAAGATAACAGAAGTTGGAACAGTATTAAAGTATGGCGTTAAAGGCACAAATGAAATGAGGGGAAGTTTTGCTGCTTTCGATAGTATCATTGAAAAGTACTTTACTAACGCAAAAGACAGGGATAAATTTTATGAGAAGATAAATAAAAAAGAGACCGAAGGTCAAAAGTAGGTGTTAATGCAACTTTTCATAATGGATTGATTTCTTTGTATACAATATCGTGTTTCCATCTGAAAAAATAACAAAAAAATTATAGTATCATGGTAATTTCAATAGACAAGGCTGAATATGCAGGAGAATACAAAATCATATTTTCCTTCTCTGACGGAGTTGAGAGATTGATTGATTTTTCGACATTTCTAAAAAGCGCAAAAAACCCAATGACCAGGAAGTATCTTGATAAGCAATTGTTTATGAAATATTCAATTAAGTACGGAGATATCATTTGGAACGATTATGAAATGTGTTTTCCTATTTGGGATTTGCACGAAGGAAACATTTAGAATATGAAATACAACGAACTTGGCAAAACAGGCGTCCTGGTTTCTGAGCTCTGTCTCGGAACCATGACTTTCGGCGGAAAAGGCTTCTGGACTGCCATTGGGCAGGTACCTCAGGAGGAGGTGAACCAAATCGTCAAAACTGCCGTTGAAAAGGGGATCAACTTTATCGATACAGCCAATGGCTATTCGGAAGGGTTGTCCGAAACAATGCTTGGGATTGCTTTGAAAGCGCTCTCCATTCCCCGGCAGGAGGTATTTGTCGCAACCAAAGTTAGGATACGCATGGGCGCCGGCAATAGCCGCAGGGATGCCTTCGACTTTCCTCCCATCAACAAAGCCAAAGCCTACGACCTGATCGACCTGATGGCTGAAATCGGCAAGAAACACAACGTGACGGTGGCCAATGTGGCGTTAAACTGGGTGATCAGGCAGCCTGGCATGACAAGCACCATCATCGGAGCCAAAAACCTGCTCCAACTCAACGACAATATTTCTGCAGTCAAACTCCAAATGACGCCGGAAGAAATTCAGCAACTCAATGATGCAAGCGCCCTGGCACCCGAATATCCCGGTTGGATGGTAGCCCGCCAGGCGCAGGGTCGTTGGCCAGATTAAAAAAATACGCGCAATTTTCCCGCAAAATCTTACCTTTGTAATTCATTTGGCAGATTACATACTTATTGAGAAAGCTGAAATATGAAGATTGCATTGATAGGATACGGTAAAATGGGAAAAGAGATTGAGCAGATTGCGATCGCTCGCGGACATTCAGTTGTTTTGAAGATTGATGTTGATAATCAGAGCGATCTGACTGTTTCGAACCTTTCCAGGGCAGACGTGGCCATCGAGTTTACCACACCTGCTACGGCCGTTTCGAATTACCGGACCTGTTTTGAAGCTGGAGTACCGGTTGTAAGCGGGACCACCGGATGGTTGGGGCAAAAGCCCCTGATTGAGCAAGAATGCCTGGCCAAAAACGGATGTTTTTTCTATTCATCAAATTTCAGTCTGGGGATGAACCTTTTCTTCGAACTGAACAAGATCCTGGCACGAATGATGAAGCCGTATTCCCAATACGATGTCTCGATGACAGAAATTCACCATACCCAGAAACTTGACGCACCCAGCGGAACAGCCATCACCCTGGCTGAAGGAATTATTTCTGAAAACGGATCCAAAAAATCATGGACCATCGAACCGCCAAAAAGTTGGGAGGAACTTCATATCCAGCCGGTAAGAAAGGATCCCTATCCCGGACTGCACACCGTAAAATATGATTCGGAGGTAGATTACATCGAAATTACCCACAATGCATACAGCAGAAAGGGATTGGCACTCGGTGCGGTTCTGGCGGCAGAATTTTGCCTGGGGAAAAAAGGAATATTCAACATGTCTGATTTGTTAAAATTATAACTGAAACCAATATGTTTAAGGACGTCTCAAAAAGCCAATGGATTCAATTTGGCGTTGTCGCAGTATTATACCTGCTGTGGGTTATCTGGCTACAAAATTTCTGGTGGCTCATAGGATTGGGCATCATATTCGATATGTACATCACCGGAAAAGTTCACTGGACTTTCTGGAAAAAGAAAAATCCGGTAGGTGGAAAACAGACCAAGGTAATTGAATGGGTCGACGCCATCATCTTTGCCGTCATTGCTGCCACCTTCATCCGCCTCTTTTTTATTGAAGCCTACACTATCCCTACCTCATCCATGGAAAAATCGATGATGGTTGGCGATTATCTGTTTGTCAGTAAGACGGCATACGGCCCGAAATTGCCCAATACACCTGTTGCTTTTCCTTTTGTCCATCACACCATGCCTTTTACCGCTTCTACCCGCTCCTTCTCAGAAATCATCCACAATGATTACAAAAGACTCGCTGGTTTTGGAAGGGTGAAAAATGATGATGTAGTGGTCTTCAACTTCCCCGAAGGGGATACTGTTGCCACCAACATGCAGGAACGCAGCTATTATGAAATGGTGAGAAGCTATGGCCGGGAGCGCGTAAATACCGACAAACGCTCCTTTGGCGACATCATCTACCGTCCGGTAGACAAGAGGGAAAATTACATCAAACGTTGCATCGCTATCCCTGGCGACTCGCTCAAAATTGTCAATGGTCAGGTTTATGTAAATGGAAAAGCTCAAAAAGAGATATCCGGAATGCAATACAAATATTTGGTAACCATACAAGGCAACTCGCTGAATTCGAATGCTATGGAAAAACTGGATATCACGCCGGAAGATATTGAAGGATCAGGCTCCAGAATGGTCATTTCGCTTACTGCCGGACAATACAGAAAAATGGATGGCATGAAATTCATTACCAGCAAGGAACGCATTACCTGGCCCAAAGAGGACCGTGACCCGAATATTTTCCCGAGCGATGATCAATACACCTGGAATCTCGACAATTTCGGACCGCTCTGGATTCCCAAAAAAGGGACAACCATACAGCTTACTACGAAAAATTTGCCGCTCTACAAAAGAATCATCGGAGTGTATGAGGGGAATAAGCTGAAAGTTGTCAATGGAGAGATCTACATCAATGGCGCCGTTGCAAAGGAGTACACCTTCAAAATGGATTACTACTGGATGATGGGCGACAACCGTTACAATTCTGCCGACTCAAGGTATTGGGGTTTTGTTCCGGAGGACCACGTGGTAGGCAAAGCCTCCTTTGTCTGGCTATCACTCGACAAGAACAAGTCTTTCCTGGCTAAAATTCGCTGGAACCGCTTCTTTATGGGGGTAAAATAATCCTCCCCATTTCTGAATGGAACCTGGCAACAAAAGTGTCCTGCTGAGCAGCGCCTACCTGGCGCCCGTTCAATATTTCACAAAATTAATAGACTACGGTGAGGTGTGGATTGAGTTGAGCGAGCATTTCCTCAAACAATCCTACCGCAATCGTTGCATCATCCTGACAGCCAATGGTCCGCAAAGCCTCTCGGTTCCTGTCACCGAAGGTTCCAATTCCAAACGGATGATCCGTGATGTAGCTATCTCCTACGACCATCCCTGGCAAAAACTGCATTGGAGGGCTATTGTCTCTGCTTACAACAATGCCCCGTTTTTCGAGTACTATGCAGACAGCTTCTCGACGTTTTACCATACTAAAAAGTGGCAATTCCTGACCGATTTCAACCGTGAGATTCAGTCGGTGGTTTTGGAAGAACTTAACCTGAAATGCAATATCCGGGTTACCGAAACATTTTTGCCACCTACCGGGATACCCGTCGGCATGGATGATTTTCGCTATTCCATCCACCCCAAGACAAACCGACAAACCGGCGATGATCGTTTTGCTCCTGCCGTGTACATGCAGGTCTTCCAGGAGAAATTCGGCTTTACACCCAATTTAAGTATCCTGGACCTTCTTTTCAATGAAGGACCGATGGCCGTTGATATTCTGAAAAGTTCGATTGTAAAGTAGGAAAAGACTAGGAGACGGGGAGACTGGGGGACTGGGAGAACTGAACTCCGAAAGCGAAGATGTGAAACAGAGAAACAGAGAAACGGTGAAACGGAGATCCGGTCCCTCAGTGAAGCCGAAGGGCTCTGTGAAACTCTGTGTAATATTTATGTGACCACCAATCCAGCAAATATATATTCCAAAATCGAAAATCCAAAATCGAAAATCCCTCTATTCGTTGCTTTGTATGATTCGCCGCATCAGCCTCATTTGGTGCGAGTAGCGGTTGGTGTCGATGTTGTAGATGCCAAAATGGTCGATGTTGTCGATCCTGACCTTTCCAGAGGAGTGGATAATTTTGTTCTTCTCCCAGATGATGCCCACATGCACGATTTCCCCTTCTTCGTTGTCAAAAAACGCCAGGTCGCCAGGCAATGTCTCTTCCATAAAAGTGATATTTTCACCAATCAAAGCCTGCTGACCGGCATCCCTTGGAATCTGTAATCCAATCATTTTGTAAAGGATCTGGGATAATCCTGAGCAGTCTACCCCAAACGGAGAGCGTCCTCCCCACAGGTAGGGAGAATTAAAATACTTCAATGCATTCTCTATCAAGATATTTCTGATATTTTTTTTGACAGGTAAGATCCGGTCTCCCTGAATAGTGTAGGATTCTTTTCCTATTTTAAAAGAATTGTTTGAGGACTTGTAGAAAGGCAAAGAACTTCCGGCTACGATCAAAAAATTTCCGTAACCCTTCGCCGGCTGAACGATATTGAACGGATTTTTTGTAACAATAAACTGTTGCTGGGACAATTTCAGAAACGTTTTTTCGGAAATTTCGTTGATCATTTTCTGATCGATCCACCCTTCATATCCATCAAAAAATAGCCGGACCTTGCACCATTTTTTGTTTTCATCAAGGATGCTATAATGTTCTCCAAAAAGTATTTGGGTACACATTTCGCTTGTTTCGCTTGGATCGGTGCGAACCGGAACGATGCTTAGGTTAGAGATTCCGTATCTCATTAAAAAATTACTATTTTTGATTCATCCCAAAGATAGGAATTTATTGTCTCCTGACTAAGCGATTACTCCGGTAAATGAGATGAATAACGACGAAAAAAAACGGTTAAGTCATAAACAAGGGCACAGAATCTATCTGGCTGCACTTTTTCTGGTTACGACCGTTGCCCTCTACTTTGCGCTTCCTCAGGAGGCACGTTTCAGGTACGAATACCAGAAAGGACGTCCCTGGATGCATGCCACACTTTTTGCTCCCTACAATTTCGCTATTTTGAAATCTGACAGTGAAATCATCCACGAAAAAGACTCTTTACTGAAAGAACAAATACCCTATCTGGTTTATGCCGATTCAGTTACCAGACTGAAAATGGTTGCACTTTCCAAAGACATTGATCGCATTAAACCTTCCAAAGCAAATGGTTCCCTGCAACTTACGGCACTGAAGTTGAAATTGACGGAGATGTACAACCAAATTTATGAAATTGGGATTTTGGACCAGAACTTTATCAATACCTCAAATTCATCCAAAAAAAAGAGTCTCAAGATTCTAAAAAACAACATTAGCAAGGAAACACAAATCACTTCACTTTTCTCATTAAAAAGTGCTTACAACGAAATTAAGGTCAAGCTGGATGAATTAAAAAGTGTTTATCCGGAATGGAGCACCTGGCTGGAGAATTTTCAACCTGAAACCTATCTTGTCAGTAACCTGGTCCTGGATGCAGAACGCAACCGGCAGATGGAACAAAAGTTACTCGAGAATCTATCTACCAACCACGGTATCGTTCAGGAAGGGGAACGAATTATCTCTCAGGGCGATATCGTATCGGCCGGGACCTTCAACATTCTGGAATCTTTCAGGATTACTTTCGAAAAAAACAGGGGAGAAAATTCCAAATATATTTTGGTGATTCTCGGAAGAGCAATGCTGGTGGTCGTGCTGCTTCTGACGCTCTACCTTTTTTTGCTCAATATCCGGAGAAGGCTGATTCGCTCCAAAAGGGACGTCGCCTTCATTATGATTACCCTAACCGCAATGATTGTTTGCTGTTCCATGGTGATCCGATTCGGAACTTTCGACATCTATGTAGTACCTTTTACAGCGCTGGCGCTCATCATTCGTACATTTCTGGATACCAGGGTGGCAATTTTCGTCAATACGATAGCCGCGCTCATCGTGGGATTCATGGTCGCCAATGGTTACGAATTTGTTCTCCTGCAGATTGTTGTAGGAAGCCTTGCTGTTATCAGCCTTAACAAAATGCAGAAACGTGAACAGCTCATCTTTACAGCCCTGATCGTATTTATTTCCTACTCTGTTATTTACATTGGCATATCACTGATCCAGGAGGCAAACTTAAATGCCGTTGAATGGGTAAAAATCAGATGGTTTGCCACGAATGCCACCCTGACACTGATTACCTATCTGCTGATTTACATTCTAGAAAAATCATTTGGTTTTGTCTCAGATGTTACCCTGATTGAACTTACCTACACCAATCATAAATTGCTCAAAAGACTGGCCATGGATGCCCCCGGGACCATGCACCACTCACTTCAGGTGGCCAATCTTTCCGAAATGGCCATTGCAAAGATCGGAGGTAACTCGTTGCTTGTCAGGGCCGGCGCCTTGTACCATGATATTGGCAAAATAGTAAATTCGGGATTTTTTATTGAAAATCAAATTATTGGAATCAATCCTCATGACGATCTCTCAAGCGAAGAGAGTGCAGCCATCATTATTGACCATGTTGAGCGTGGAGTGGAACTTGCCAGGAAACATAAATTACCGGAACAAATTATCGATTTTATCAAAACACATCACGGCACTACCCAAACAAGCTATTTCTACCAAAAATATCTCAACAACAATAGTTTGGATGAGGAAACTGAGAAGATGTTTTCTTACAAGGGGCCTTTACCAACCACCCGCGAAACGGCGGTGTTAATGCTTGCCGACAGCATTGAAGCTGCTTCCAGAAGTCTGCTTGTCAAAAATTCAGAGAATATTCGCGATTTGGTGGAGAATATTTTCCGGCAGAAGGTTGAATTGGGACAACTGGAATATGCCCCGTTGACCTTCAAGGATATCAGGGTTTTAAAAGATCTTTTTCACGAAAAATTGATTAATATTTACCACATCCGGGTCAACTATCCGGAAATAAATAATTGAAAAATGCAATTCAGAGGATTTATTACCATTGTTGTTTTACTCTTTTTCTGCAATATGGCCATCCAGGCGCAGGAGAAAAAGGATACCAGTTATAAATTTACCTTGATCAAAGAACTGCCGCATACTTCGGTCAAAGATCAGTACAGAACGGGAACGTGCTGGTCATTCGCCAGTACCTCCTTTATCGAATCTGAATTGTTACGAATGGGAAAACCTGAAGTCGATCTTTCGGAGATGTTCCTGGTAAACCACTGCTACCGCGATAAAGCCGACCGGTATGTCAGGATGCAGGGAAACACCAATTTTGGCGGCGGCGGTTTGCTCCACGACATCCTTTATGTGATGAAAAATTACGGATTGGTTCCTGAATCCAGCTATCCGGGATTAAATTACGGGGAGAAAAAACACATTCACGGAGAAGTGGATAACCTTCTGAAGAACATAGTTGTCTCTGTGGTTCAAAACAAAAACCACAAAATTTCGCCAGTCTGGTCAACAGCCTTCCAAAAAAGTGCGGACACCTATTTCGGTGATATTCCTGAAGAATTTAAATATGAAAAGAAGAAATACACTCCTTTGACATTCGTCTCCGATTTCTGCGGCGGTATCAATCCTGATGACTATGTAGAAATAACCTCATTCTCGCATCACCCATTCTACCAGCAATTTATACTGGAAGTACCGGACAACTGGTTGTGGGAAAAGTTGTACAACGTGCAGCTCAACGATTTGCAGCAAATCATTGACAACGCACTGGACAAGGGCTATACCGTGGCCTGGTCGGCCGATGTAAGCGAAAAAGGATTTTTAACTTCTCAAAAGGGTGTCGCTGTCGTACCTGAGGCCAGCAAGGCAGATATGAGCGATGCCGAAATTACCAAATGGGAGAAGCTTTCCGATGCAGAAAAAGAGAAGGAGATGTACAAATTAAGCAAGCCGGGAAAAGAGAAAGTGATCACTCAGGAAATTCGTCAGGCGGCCTTTGATTCACAGGAGACCACAGACGATCACGCCATGCACATCATTGGCACAGCCAAAGACCAGAATGGTACTATCTACTACAAAATCAAGAATTCGTGGGGCCCCTACAACAGCTATGACGGATATTTTTATGCATCAACGCCTTACATTCGATACAAGACAACAGCGATCATGGTGCACAAAGAGGCCGTTCCACAGGAACTCAGAAAAAAGCTTGGATTCTGAGTTTCTTCGGACAGCACACAAAAAGCATATTTTTTAGATAAAAATTTCTTTCAGAGGAAAATAATATCTATTTTTGCAGCCGATTTCCGTACGCAATCTCTGGCAGCAAACAACTGGACACTGTTATATTGCGTTCGTCAAACAAGTAAAAACAATTGTAATGGATTTAATTAAAATTGCTGAAAATGCGTTTTTAGCAGAACAAAAGGAGTTTCCGGCATTTCACCCGGGTGACACCATCACCGTAAGGTATAAAATCGTCGAGGGTAACAAAGAGCGGATTCAGAACTACAAAGGAACTGTAATTCAAATCAAAGGTACCGGAACTACCAAAACCTTTACTGTTCGTAAAATGTCGGGTAACGTAGGCGTTGAGCGTATTTTCCCGATGACTTCACCGTTTATTGACGGTATCGAAGTAAATCGTATGGGTCATGTTCGCCGGGCACGGTTGTTCTATTTGCGCAGCCTCACCGGCAAAAAAGCCCGTATCAAAGAGAAAAGATTTTAATCAAAATTGGTTGACAAAAAAGGTTCTCAAAAGGAACCTTTTTTTTTGCTCCTGAAGAGGTGCCGGTGCTCCGAGAACCAATTTTTTCCTACCTTTATACAAACCATTCAGCTATGACCTTAACTCCCAGGGAAAGACTTTTTTCGACCAGGTGGTTCCTTGATTACGGGATGATTACCATCGGATCATTCATCATGGCGGTGGGCTACGTCTATTTCATTACGCCGCATAAGATCGTTCCCGGCGGGGTTTATGGCCTCGGCATCATTGTCCACTACATGACCAAAGGAATCGCCATATGGCCAGACGGCTTCCCGATAGGTCTCTTCAACTTACTTGTAAACATACCATTAACTTATGTCGGCATCAAAACGCTGGGGCGTCGGTTCGGTGTTAAAACCATCTACGGCTTCATCTCATCCTCCATTTTTATGGATGGAATTACCATGATGCGGATGGTCGGGGATGCCCCATTGGTACAGGATGTATTGCTTTCATGCATTTTCGGGGGGGTTCTGACAGGAATCGGTCTGGGTCTGATATTCAAATCAAGGGCCACTTCCGGTGGCAGCGACATTGTGGCCATGATCATCACAAAATACACGCGTATTCCCATTGGACAGATGCTGATCTGGGTCGATTGTGCCATTGTATTTGTGGCCCTTGCCGCCTTCAAAGACTGGCAAATTCCACTCTACAGCATCCTGGTCATCTACATCACCGGTCGTGCCGTCGACATGATCCTCGAGGGGGCCAACTACAACAAGGCCCTGATCATCATTTCGGATGAGCACGAAAAAATACGGGATAAAATTGTCATCGACCTCGAACGCGGAGGCACCTACCTGAAGGGTGTCGGCATGTACACCAATGCTGAGAAGAGTGTAATTTTCACGGTAGTAAGCCGCAGGGAGGTGGCCATTCTGGAAGAGCAGATTGCCGCTATTGATCCGCATGCCTTCATCACCATCATGGATGCGAGCGAGATTTTGGGTGAAGGTTTCCGTTCACTCAAACACAAAATCGAAGATTAATATCTTATCAGGATTTTTTTGAAAAGGAACAAATCCAATCGATTTCGAAACGGTGCGGAAGCAGGTGCTCATTGACTTCACCATGAAGCGTTGTGAGTATATGGATAAACATCGGTTCCCTCAATGAAACGGAATTACTGTAAACCTTAGTTCCGTTAATTTTCCAGACCAATTGATTTCCAGATATTTCTAATCTGAAAATGTGGTAATGCCCGTCATTCAGACCGCCTAACCGAACATATTTGGAGGATTTTCCACCTTGATGTTCAACTATTCCCAATCCTACACCATTTTTAGTGCTCCTGAAAAGATCAATCTGTGGAAATAAGGATTCGCCTGTCAAAGTAAAAGCTGAAGTAATGGAAGGATCCTTCTTAAACCTCACCTTCGCCTCGATAATTCCTTCCTTCAGACGAAAGGAGGCAGCACTGTTCAGTATTGCCGAGGAGTACTCATATTGCCTTGGAAGAAGCCCAACTGCCGGATCCCATACAGTTCCAGCTGTTTTCTCTTTTTTTGCCCAAATTGAGAGGGTATTGTTGTTCAATTCAATGTTCTTTTCTCCTTTGAAGCCCTGCATTTCGTTCTTTTGGGAAATACTTTTTCCTGCCGCCCGGAAACCCATCCAATTTTCTGGTTGCCAGCGTTCATTGTTTAATTTTTTTCCGGCAAAATTCTCCTCAAAGGCAATTTCCCATTTTTCGAAGAAATCAAGTTCCCTGGCCCTTTTAAGTTTCCTGTAATCGGCCATAAACTTGCCTTTATTCATCTCATTGAATGCCAATACATCTTTGTATTGCTCACTCTTGAGAAACCTCTTCTTATCCTTCAAATAGGCAATTCTGTCGTTGAATTCAAGGGAAGATGTCAACTCCTTCAAATCCACAAAACGCTTTAATTTTTTGGATTCTATAGTTTTAAGATAAATGAGATACCTTTCAGAACTGCTGAACTTTCTCCAGAAAGTGATGTCCCTACTTTTCCTGAGATGATTAAACTCTGTTAAGATCAGATAATCAGGAGTTTTGACAAATTCTTTCTTTTTAAGACCGGCTCTCCTACTCCCGAATTCAACCGATTCAACCTCCTTCTGAAGTTCCACAAATCTTTTAAGGGCATGTCCGGTCAAAATATTCTGCAACCTTGACAAACGGTCGGATCCCAAAATTTTATGGTAATTTTTTATGACATACGAACCCGCCAATTTTTTGTACTCCTTGAGAAGTTTCTCTTCATGACTTCCGACGAATTTGAGAGATTCGATCTGCCGCTTTTTATGCTGGAAACCGGATGATTCAATGAGGTTCTTTAAATCTTCGAATTGTTTCAATTCAGCAGAACCCGCCATTGCATTTAGATCTTCCCGCATTTTAATCAGTTTTTCCCATTTTGCATCGAGTTGATCAGCAGTGGGAAGAAGTCCTAAAGCACATTTCAGTCTGAAAGGGATTGACATGATGGTTGAATTAGTTATTGAACAAATTTAAAATAATCCCCGAAAAAAATGGCTAGTTTTGGCAAAAAAGAGTTCAAATGATCTTACTTCCCGAGTCTTTTGAAAATAGGATGAAAGTGATTCTGGGCGCTGAATTTCAGAAATTCAACGATTCTCTCTCCTCTGCCCTCCATCACTCCATTCGAATCAATACGAAAAAGATAGGGAAAGTTGTAAATTTAACTCCTGTTCAGACCTGTTCAACAGGGTATTACCTCCTTCAACGTCCCATCTACACCCTCGATCCGCTCTTTCACGCAGGCGCCTATTATGTACAGGAGTCGAGTTCGATGTTTCTGGAACAATTCATCAGACATGCACCAAAAAAACCTTTACGTGTGCTGGATTTGTGCGCTGCCCCGGGTGGCAAATCAACCCATTTAAACTCACTTCTGCCTTCAGATTCGCTTCTGGTAAGCAACGAAGTGATCCATTCCAGGGCTTTGGTATTGTCCGAGAACCTCAAAAAATGGGGAAACCCGAATGTTGTCGTTACCTGCAATGATCCAAGGGACTTTTCCCGCCTTCCCGGCTTTTTCGACATCATTGTCGTCGACGCCCCTTGCTCTGGAGAGGGATTGTTCCGGCGCGATCCATCCGCCATCGATGAGTGGTCGGACTCCAATGCTGCCCTTTGTGCGCAGCGGCAGAGAAGGATTTTGGCTGATGTCTGGCCTGCTTTGGCCGAAGATGGAATGCTGGTCTACAGTACCTGTACCTTTAATCCGGCCGAAAACGAGGGGAACATCACCTGGCTTTCCGAATTTGCCGAAGTGGAGGGCGTTGAACTGGCTATCCCTGAACACTGGGGAATCGTAGCAACGGAAGCCAACAACATTCCTTGTTACCGCTTCTATCCGCACAATGTACCCGGAGAAGGCTATTTTACCGCTGCGGTTCAAAAAAAAGGGAGGGTTGACGGAGAGAAGCGCAGCAAAGAAAAATCCGCATTACCGCTTGCCTCCAGGGCGGAACAATCGGTATTGAGTGATTTGCTTCAACAACTTCCGGTTTCACTGGTGAAGTTTGAAGAGAACTTTCTGGCATTCCCGACCAACCTGCTTCAGTCGTTGGATTTGGTCAAAGCCGCACTCCGTATCGTTCATGCCGGGGTAAAAGTCGGAGAGATCAAACAGACCAGCCTTGTACCTGCCCATGAACTTGCAGTTTCCACAATCATCAACACATCACATTTCCCATTGCTGGAACTTTCACTGGAACAGTCGATCAGTTTTTTGAAAAGGGATGATTTCCGGCTTGATTTTCAGGATCAAGGCTGGAACCTGCTCACTTACCGAAGCCATCCGCTCGGATGGGCCAAAAACATCGGAAGCCGTTTCAACAACGGTTATCCCAAAGAGTGGCGCATCAGAATGTCAACGACCGGATTTACCGGGGAGAGGCTGGCGGAAGAGGCGAAAAAGTTTCCACTAAACGAGTTTTGAGTGATAAGTTATGAGTTATTTTGAGCTCATTTCCACATTTTCCAATTTTCACATTGGCCAATCAAACCTTCCGTAAATCATCACCCTTCGACTTCGCTCAGGGACCGGCTATCCGTAAAAACCTATGCCCCTTCGGCTACGCTCAGTGGCCCCAGCTCCTCCGGATATACTCCATTATTGTTCGGCGTGGCTGGTGTCGATTTGCAATCGACACCTCTTAATGGCGGATCTGTGATCCGTTCATACTTATGCAAATCCAAAACTTAAAAGTGCTGATTACTAATCAACACTAACCGCTGCAAACTTTTGAGCATATCCGGAGGAGCAGGTTTATTATTATTGTTACCTTTGGTGGTATCAGAAGAATATTCAATTGACCTAATTAATCACAATTGAATGAAGCAGACAAATAAATCATTAATAACCTGTTTTCAAGATGTTTGTATCTTTTGCGATTTTCACATAAGGCGCAAATAAACATAACTGGTGCGATTACTGAGATGTTGTGTGTAATTTTGCGCATCTTTTGAGATTGTGTAAAAAAAACTTATAAAAAATGTACTATTTAGAAACAAATTCAATTAGAACATTGGCTAATAAAATAATAATTAAGCCAAATTATCTTACAAATTGCTTTACTTCAATTCTTTCTTTATGTGAATTATTATCTGGTATAATAGATGATAAATCATTTATTCAGAGAAAGGGAATACTTAGAAAGATATATTTTTCAAGAATTTCTGCAGATATGGATATGCCAGAGACAAAGATGTTCAAGGCATACGGAATATCATTTGACAGCAAAATCAATGATATAGCATTACTTGGAGCCCTATGCATTGCATCAAAATCTTTTAGTGGGTATTTAGATGTAATTCAAAAGTATACATTATCTAAGCATTGGGACTTTTTAAAAATCTATGATGATAATGGTAACAATGTATTTAGAGAGTCTATTATAGCTCGTTGTAAAGTTTTTGACTATTCTGATAAAAACTTGATTTCTGATTTTAAAAATAGATGGGATAATATAAAAGACGACAAAGATTTAAAAGAAGAGATTTTAAATGAATTAATTGTTTATCACGCCGAATCTATAATGCAAATGAATTCTACAGCAGATATTAAGGGGAAAAGGATTAACGACGTTATTAGTTCATATGATCATTCACTAGATTTTTACTTTTTATGTAGCGCATACTTTCTTGGGTCAAAGATAATATTTAAAGATGCTCCAAGTAAAAATGACTTCTTCGACTTGAATCATTTAATGTACTTAAGATGTCAAACAGATATTATTATTAGCAATGATACAATGCTATTAAAGCTAATGAATAAATTTTATCCTAATAATATTTTACCTACAAAAAGTTTTGAATCAATAATTGAAAAATAAAAATAAAACTACACACAATCGAGTAGAATGCCCCGCCACATAAACTGACAGGGAGAGCCTCTTACACCACCGTACGTACGGGTCTCGTATACGGCGGTTCGCCAATTCATAAGTGTTGTCGCTCCTTACAGATCTGAAACATCATTTTGACCATATGCATTCCTCAATCCTCGAAGCGCAATCACATGCTTTTCCTTGAACTTGATAACGCACTCTTCACCGCATAATTTTATCTTTAATTGAAGATTTTCATCGCCGCCATCAGAAACCAGCTTTATGGAATTGATTTGAGAGATTATATTATCAGCCTCTACAGCACCGTGTTGCCATTTAGCAAAATGTTCAGCACATAAGCAAAGTACGTTTGCAGATGTATCCACCTGCCTGGCAAGTTTTCTTTCAACCATGTAATTTGCAATAAAAAATGGACGCCCGTCCCTTTGCGGGAAAGAGCTGTGGCAGATTTGGCATTTACCGCCATACCATTCTTCCAGATTTTTGCGAACTTGTTCATCAGGGCCTTCAAGGATGGTACGCTCTGTTGCCCTACGACGTTTTTCTGGATCAGGCTCGGCAAAAATCATCTCTGCATGCCTTATAGTTTCCTTTTCAATTCTTCTTTCGGGATCTTTTACCAGATTACCTTCGTTTGATGTTTCACCCTTTAGTATTGTCTCACCGGAACGATTGAAGGACTTATCGAGCTCCAAATCATAATCGAACGACCTTTCAGGCGAATCCTTTTCTGGTGGCTGAGATGGCAAGCCCCCCTTTGGATGCATAGAGTCCAATATATCTTCTTTTTCAGATTCGTGGCTTGAATCAATATTATTTTGGGGAATAATCTGGTTTGGTTTCGATTTTATCGATTCAATACTTTCAGTTAGATCGTCCACAGGCAAAGTTGTATAAGAACCGGGTTTGTTTGGTAATAGATCACGGCCCAGGTTTTCCATCCAATTTCTTACTTCTGCAGGAATCTGCCAGCTTTTTTGTTGGATTCTCCATCTGTAATCCTGTTCGGTCAATACCAATTCAATCCAATCCGCAAATTCTTTATATGCACGGTTGGGCATCAAAGCGCGGGCCAAGGTTCGGGCAATGGTGTTTTTCGTTCGTTCTCCAGACTGATCCTTAGTCAATAAAACTTTCTGTTCTTTATCCCAAAAACAATCACTGGGGTTGACGACACTTTTCTCATCAAGTAGGTAGTTAACATTGAGAGAAAACACACAGGCTTCCGATGTGTTTAGGAAGGCATCGATGACCTGGCTTTTAATAAGGCGATCGAAATCATTGTTGCTTTGTTCCCTGATCCATGTGGCGATAAGAATTTTGGCTGCGTCGGTGAGGAACTGTGCATGATGATCTGGCACCTCATGTTGATTATCTTCAACTAATGAAATCTTAACCGATTCCGAGAGGTATTTGATACCTAGTGCCCTATAAAGAGCCTCCCAATCAGAAAAGGAATCTTTCTCGGGCCGCCACACAAAGGCTATGCTGTTGCCTTGAAAAACCTGTTTTAAATCACCATCATCGGGTACGTATACTGATTGTGATTTTTTAAACATCTTATCTTGAGTCCATATCTCGACTTTATCTGCAAAATTTTGCCACCAGGTAGGAAGTTCTTCCATATCAAAAACCAGACTTATTTTACGATAGATAATTGTAAGAATGCCTTCGATTTCTTTGATGTCTCTACTGGATTCGTTCTGTAATTTTATCCATCGGCGTGCAAACACTTCCGTATCGACATCTTCCTTAACCCCTATGATGTTTACAAAAAAATTCTTCAGCTTTGGATAGGTGTTTTCAAGAAAGATAAAGTCATCACCCAAGACATCCTTGCGATCTTTCCAAACTACATCCTTGTAGTTAACCCAGCCAAATTTAGAATCCATGGCAGCAAGGATCAGGTTTGATTCTCGAAGCCGTCTTTTAATGTTTTCAGAAAGGTCACGCGAATCAAGAGTTCGATACACCCGTTCTGCTAATTCTTTGGAATCATCACCATTTTGTGCGTGCTGTTCCAGAACGGATATGAGTTCCTCAACTGTTGCTTTCGTCCTGATGCCTAAAAGATCTATTATGTTACTTTGAAGACTGCCTTGAAAGTAAGGAACCGAATCGCCAAGAATTTCTTTGATATCTGGGGAAGGCAAAAAAGCTTGTCCGGTATAAGCTAAACCTTTGGTAGTTGGCAGCCATCTTAGTTTTTTCAAGCATTGGATAAAACTTGCTTCCTTTTTTTCTGTACTAAAGCTACATCGTCGATCATTTCGGAAATCACGTTTGTAGAAAAGCCATTCTTCTATTTTATAACTGTTTTTTTCCAAAAATTGTATCAGCGCACTTGCCTCCTGATTATTGATGGTATGGTTATCATCTTTCATCCATTCAGGAGGCAGGTAGTCATAATTTTCCTCGTAGTATCTAATATCTTTTTTATAGAATGGCTTGGGGTATAATAAAATAAGATCCTTCTTAATGAAGGATTCACATACTTCTTCAGGATAGCAATTTGACAACACTAAAAAATGACTGCGATCATTCTGCGTCTTCCAAATGTGATGCCATCCCGTTTCAGAATCAGAGAGTGACGATGAAACCACCATCTGTATTTCCGGTAAAGCGAAGGCTTCCGAAAGCAACATCCGCCGCCCGTCGGACAGCAAAACAGGAATGTTCTTAAAATCAAGTTTGATATCCGCGAGGCGTGAAAGGAAAACAGTTGTGGATATGAGGTCGGATTCGGAGATATTGCTATAGTGTTCTTTGAGCCACATCAATATGTCAACTGCATAATTATTTTTTGAGAATGGGTAAATCTTTAAGGTCTCAGTCATCCATGTGCGTAATTTTTCATCATCCTTAATTTTTGCAAAAAAATTGCTGTTTAGGAATGCTAACGGGATACACGCACATACCGGCTTCTCATCCAATACTTTTTTACATTCGTCATCAAGTTCAAAATAGATGGGCTGTTCGTCATCACAAGACCACTGCGCTTTGCCTTCGGCTTCTACAGGAACGATCGGGCAATCTGTCAAACGAAGGGTTGAAAAATCTCGTTTTGAAAGAAATTGATAGCACTCCAACAACCAGCCCTCATCGTGGCTACCGATCCAGGTTCTATCTTGAAAACACTTCTTTACAATTTCCAGGGAAATAGTTTTCACTCCAATGAATTCTATTTGCTTTCTATATATTTCGAGTTCGCTAAGGACTATACGAGTATCAAGAAGAGGCTTCGGAAAAGTTGATGTTGAAAGCAATAATCGAAACTCCTTGGATGCCGTCATGGTTTGTTCCGGCATGCGTTTCTGTCCATCTGGTTCGGTCAGGATTACCTCGCGGTTTTTTAGGTTGCTCTGAATTGAATCAACAACTGGCTTAAGGAAATCATTGTTGGCCTCAAGCGGGATAAAGCCAAAAATCATAGTTCGGTATGTCTCTGCATCCAACCACTTTTCAAAAGCTTCAATAAACACATCCGATACACATCCCATTAACCAATGATTCCATGGAACATCAAGAATATCTTCCCGGGAACTTGGCAAAATAAAATCCGCATTTATTAAGAACGGGAAACCAGTATCTGAACGCACGGGCAGGTATGCAAAAATCTTGCCTGTGCTTTCCTTGTTTTCACTTAGCGGAAAAGCGATGGAGACATCACACTGATTAATGTCTATCCGTTTTTCATGGGTTATCTCTGGCGGTTTATTGAAAGATTTGGTGTAAAATAAAAACTCATCCACTTTAGAGAAGGACTCGCCTTGCCTTGTTCCTAAAACCTGGATCTTAATCAAGGGATCCTTTGAGTCGTCTTTACTGATTATGATATTATTTCCAGTATCAGTGAAAATTGTAAGTTCCTTAAGTTTTGTGAGGAATAAAATCGTCTCTGGCTCAATTTCATGGAGCAATTTCTCAATACTCTTGTAATTGAATTCTTTTTTATCAAGCGGTAATATGATCGTAGTTTGGCTTAGGTCTATCCCTTTAGGTGGAAAATCAATCCATTGTGGAACAATATATCCCAGACCTGTTTCCTTATCATTTTCAGGTAAGCAAAAACTATAGCCATTTGAGAAAATATGAGGGATTGAAGTTACGCGAAAAACAGACTTAAACCCAATACCTTTTTCACCGATATAGCCTTGATTTTTGATCTTCTTGGATTTCCCAACTGCACATATTGCATCCACATTTTCAGGGAAGAATCCAATCTCATTATTGCGGATGATTACTGCCCCATTCGAACTTGGTGTTCCGGTTGGATCGGTTTGCACCAATTCGAAGCACAGGGAAGCAAGAGGAGCATTTGCCTCAGTGTATGTATTGTCTTCTGCGTTCTGAATTAATTCGAAGATGAAGTGAGCGTTCCTCGAGTACAGGCCTTCGGAAAGATGCTCAATCGAATCATGCAGATCTGAAGCAAGGGGGTTCACACCTTTTAGACGACCGTTTTCATCAAGCCCGTATTTGTCGCGTCGTATTTGGTTTATATGGTCTTGTGCACTATTTGCCATCATTACCGCCTTTCTCAATATACAATATCCCATACGCCACCGGCTCTGCAATGACATCGGCTCTCTCCAACGCAATATCTAAGTCCTGTATATGTCGTGCATAGTCTGCCTCAGCAGTCGTGATTTGAGACTGGCGCATTTTTTGAATTTTCTCATTACTTGCCTGTTTAAGCTGTTCGTCAAGAAGCGCTATCCTTGCCCGGTGGCTCGTTGACAGGCTTTCGCTACGGTACGCTGCTAATTCCTGAGTCCGTTGCCGATGCTTTACGCGAGCTTCAGACCACAGTTTATAGTGCTGAGCATCCAATTCATCCCACACGGGAGAGACGCTACCACCCGGATTCTCAGTCGTCGCATCCACCGCTTTTTCAAGAAGGCGGCCAAGATGTGCTGTGACCACCTCAGACGAGGCAATTGGTCGGAGGATTAAATCCTCCCTGATACCATGGAACCGCCATTGGTAAATAGCAAATTCGTAACGGCCCGCGGGGACTTCATTATCTTGCACGCTCAGCGTAGTAATGACTCGTTGCCTTGTATCGAACGACATTGCAGCCTGTTTCACCAGAGGGTGGAGCGGCATTATGAAAGCTGCCTCAGAATGATGAGTCGCACAATCTGCCTCGAAAGTTACAAGCAGATGAGGATTCCCTCCTTTGAGCCAGTTCTCCCACTCCCGATAGGCGGTAGTGGTTTGTCTGGTGAGCCGCTGAAAGTCATGCAACAGGCTGTTTCTTGCATCCTGTGAAAGACGGAGCGTTTTCAAGGGCTTTTCGCCGAGTATGAAATCCTGTTCTTTCCCGCATGTCCGCTGCAGATAGAGCGTGACGAGCCTGTGTATTGATACCGGTGACAACCAGAAACTTGACGCATCTTCAATCTCCTTCTTCATCTGATTTTCGGGGAGACGTATGCCGAAAAGCTCCAACTGCCGCTGTTCGAGTTCTTCTTGCTCTTGTATCAACCGAATCTTGTTATCTGCCAACTGTTGCAACTTTAGACCTCTCTCCTCGTCGTTCAGAGCGAATTGCTCAGCGATGCTTCGGATCTCCCTGGTGATTTCACCAAGTATTTCTTCGCTTCCACCCAAGGCATTATTAAAAACTCCAATGCGGACAAGGCAGCGCTCATAGATGTCAGCATCAACGGTGCCCGGCGTGATCAGGTTGACAATGGCGATGCTCTCGCTTTTCTGACCAACCCTGTCAATTCGGCCGATCCGTTGCTCGACACGCATCGGATTCCAGGGAAGGTCATAGTTCACAATGCAATCGCAGAACTGGTAATCCAATCCTTCACAACCGATTTCTGAGAACAGCAGGAGGTCGAGACCATCCAATTCTTCTCGTGGCTTCTCGAACCGTCGCCGAAGATTCACTCGTTCTTCATCAGCCGTCCCGCCATGAATCATCCCGACACGAAAACCGTCCTCCCTCAGGCTTTTGTAAAGGTAGTTTAGTGTATGACGAAAGCTGCTAAACAGCATCGCCTTGTTGTTGTTTAGGCTTTGCTTGTCGCGGATGATATTGCGAAGAGCTTCAAGTTTAGGATCATGGGGATCAAGAAATCTGGCACTCTCAATAATGGTTTGGATTTGCGCTTGAATTGAGTTGATGGTATCGCCTTGTGGGACTGGTTCCGTATTGTCGGCTTCCTCCCATGACAATTCGTCAAGATGCCGGTTCAGGATGTCCTCGAGGAAAGGGGCAAGTCCGTAAAGACAACTCGCCGCCTGCCGACTGATCGTGGTCATCATAAACTTGACATTGATATCACCGTGAAGTCTGCTGAATATTTCCGCCTGCACCCGGAGCAGCTCGTCATGTAGATGCTGCTGGGCTGGGGTAAAGGCTACGATCACTGTCTCCGGCTTTCGTATTGTGAAGTCACCGATATCACGACGGCGTGTTCTGTTGATGATTCCTGCAAAAGTGTGCATGGCCTCAATGGCCGTAATAACCTGCACACGCTCTTCATTGGTGATATTGCCTTTCCCCAATATCGAACGTATCCGAACAAAGTCGGGATTGTGTCTCAGAATTGCCTGGCCCCATGCAGTTGCTGCAGCCTGATCGAGAGCCTCAAGTGTCTGGGCAGGCCATTCCGGTTCTTGTGCACGCGACCGTGATACCGCTTGGTTAATGAACGGATTCGGCTCCGCCATGTGCTCAAAACTCTCCTGATCGATAATGAGATCGGGGCGCAGCGTATTAAGAAGAACAAAAAGGTCATAACTTCGAAGTTGGATCGGTGTGGCTGTCAGGAAGACAACGGCCTCGGCATTGTCGCAGAAAAACCTCACCGCTTTATGCCTGAAAGTGTCCTGATTTCGGATATGGTGTGCTTCGTCAACGATGACGAGATCAAAACGCGGAGGTGGATCCAGGTCGAGAAGTCCTTTTTTTCTTTTTCGTTTGCCACCCGTGCCTGTGCCGTTAAGTAGAATTTCATCGAACAGGGAATAGGGAATTATCACCCGTTGGTATTGTTCAGGCCAGACTCCCTCCAAATCCATCTCATTAATGCAATGCCGTAAGGTGCCTCCATCAAGATGAGTGAAGCGCTCATCGAAACGCTTCATCTCATTCTGCCATTTGCGCTCGGTAACCAGTGGGCGCGGGCAAATGATGAGAATGGAACGGATGTCGCGCCTGGCTTGCAGCTCCCGAAGGATGAGCCCCGCTTCAATAGTTTTACCGACACCCACACCGTCGGCGATCAATAATCGAGGACGATCTGATCTGATAAATCTCAGTACAGGTCGGAACTGATAAGGGATGAAATCAACACGGGCGGCATTGAGTGAGTAAAGCGTTGAAAGCGCTGGATACCTGATCTGCAGGGCGGAAAGGTAGGCGTGGAACTGCTCGCAGGGCAAAGATTCGGCATCGTCATCCCGAAGATCTTCAGCCTGCAACTGAGAGGCAAAGTATGTCTGCACTTCGCTGGTCACGAAGACCTTGAAACGATTCTCCGGCTTGCCAGGCAAAACAGAAATCACCGCGCCCTTAATGGTTGGGTTAGACTTTAGAGAAACGATCATCCCCGGTTCAAACTCAAATCCAAGCTCTTTCGTGTCCTGCGCCGGTTTCTGTTCGATGGGTTTACCTTGGTTAGAGGAATGAATTTTATCGGTAAGCAAAGTTGTTTTTGTCGTCCGGATTTCCTGAAGCAAGTGTTCATCAGCGTTGATGGTTGCGGCAAAACGTTGTAAGGTGTCCAAATCCCGGTAAATGTCATCTACAGGGAAACCTTCAGTACCCGTATGTGCCCATCGGTTTCGTATTGTTAGCATCTCCTTAACAAAGTGACGGGTTTCCGAGGTTAAATTAAGCTTGTTTGAGATTTGAAACCAGTTTTGATCGATAACGCGAAGAAGCGCTGCGAGATCAAGTGCTGTCAGGGAGTTAATATTGCGTTGTTTGATTCGGCTTTGTTGCTGGATTGATAGGTGATAAAGGACTGCCTGCTTCCACCAATCCTCCAAAATGGTTGGCAGTACTTTTTCGAGGAATGCTGCTAAGCTGACAGTAACTTTCTGAAGCAAGGTATTCAGGTTGAACTCCATTTCTTTCTTTGAGAGACTAACTTCAAAATAGCCTGCAAAATTTGCAATCTATTAATCGTAAGACTTAGGTTAAACAAATTAGTTATTAAATAGTTACAGAATAATTGCTTTGAATAAATACTTCAAAACAAAACTCTTCAACATTAATGCGTAAGTTAGATAAATAAATGACAAAACCAAAAGAATTATCAGATGATTTTCCATTTCCCCTTCCTTCCTTTTCAATTACATCCCTTCTATCCATTTGGCTTTCAGCTGCTTTTTATATAAATTTGGGGAAACGTAAAATAAAACACTAATACGTTATGCACAAGGTGAAAAATGACCTTCGACCAATTGACATGAAAATTTAAAGATGTAACAGAAAATAAATAAAATTGAACCTTTGTTTGAAAAACCGCCAAAATGTTCTGACAAATTTTTAGGATCAAAAATTATTCGCCATGGAAATACTATTTGGGATACATTTCGATCAGGGTTATTACCTCGATATTTCTCTGCTGGAAAACCAAAACTCATTTAACAAAATAATTACAGGCCCATTGGGATTACTTGGTCTTTTGGAGCGCGATTTGGGTCTTTCAGGCATTTTCATGACTTCCTTAGAGAGAAAAGTAAAATACCGCGAAATTTTAACGCAGTTCAACCTAAAAAATCCGGACAATTTGATTTCAAAATCATTCTTTGTAGATCCGGATGGTGTTACTTCCGAACTTTTACAATATCGTGACCAACTGATTCTTGCTGGATGGAATCAAACAATAACTGATATTTCACCTAAAATTGATCTGCTTTCGGCCATTGAAACTGAGAATGACATTCCACAAGGTATTGAAGACAGATGGAGGAAGGTTCTTAAGCATATCCAAATTGAAAACACCGTAAGTCTGGGATTTAGCAAAATTATTTTGCATGAATCTGCAACGGAAATGAACCCGTTCTTTAAGTTGCTGTTTAATCTTTTGACTGAAAAAGGTACCATTATTGAGACCTTCCCCTTGGATTTTCCAATCATTGGAGATTCCAATTTGAACACAGTCAAGAAAAAGATATTGGCAAATGATCCGGCAGCTATTTTCAATGACAATGACAAAAGCAGTCTACAAATCTTGCGATTTAAATCAGACACGGATGCTGCTGAGTTTTTGGCATCACAAAAGAAATATCTGAAGGAGACGGTTATTCTCAATCGGGACAATTGTCATTTCGATGAGATGCTCAACAGTTTTGGTCATCCTGTTGCCGGTTCAGATCAGATAGATTCCAATCCTTCACTGATTCAACTCTTCAGATTAATTTCAGTCCTGCTCATAAAACCCTTGAACATACATAATCTGCTTTCTTTTCTTCAGGTCGAAATCAACCCGGTTCCTGCTGCACTAAGGTATCAGTTAATGAAAGTCCTGAAGGAAACCGGAGGAATGAATAATCCTCGTTGGGAACAGACCATCCTGAATTTCGAATTTATAAACGAAATGGCACGCAACAAAGCCATTACCTTTCTGATTAGCCGGAATTTTGCAGAAAATCTAATTGATTGTAATACGGTAGTTCAATTATACCACTCACTATCCTCGTGGGCACAGGAAAGGATGATTTTGGGAGACAATTCTCCTTCAGTTACACATCAATTTAGCTTCCTGATCGACCAATGCAAAGCGATTCAGGATATCCTGAAGGATCACAAAAGTCCAGCAATATCAGCACAAGAGATATCTCAAATCATCAATGGAATCTATGAGCCACAATCATTTGGAAATTATGTAACCCAGGTCGATTCTTACAATGTAATGGCCAATCCGGGTCAAATCATCAACCTTCCAACTTCCATCATTTGGCTCGATTTCTATAATGAATCCATGTATCCGGCGTATTATAATTTTCTGAACGTGGAGGAATTCAAGAAGCTAACTGACAAGGGTGTACACTTATGGAGTATCGCAGAACAATCATCTGCCTTAATGAAAATGCATTTAAAAGGGATTCTCCTCCCCAAAGCAAAATGCATATTAATTGTTGTGGAAAAGGCAGGAGATGAAATTGTTACCGATCATCCGGTTTACTCCTTCCTGAAATCAATTTTTCCGGATCATGCAAAAATAACCTTTGATATTTCTGCCTATGATCCTGCTTTTTTAGAATCAATAAATTGGGAATTGCCTGATATGGTGCAGCTCAACACTACCCTGTTGCCTGAAAAAAAGCAGGTATATCAAATTCCATCCGGTAATTTAATCCCAATACGTGCTACAGAAAGTGTTTCAAGTATGGAAGTTATGATTCAAAATCCTTTCGACTGGCTATTTCAATACGGATTACAAATTCAGCCGGGAAATAGTTACCAACTGGATGATCTATTTACAACAATGGGTACGGTTGCCCATAAATTTATTGAAGTCCTTTTTCAAAATTCAGAAAACGATTTGAACAAGGCAGATGCACTACTTAAGGAGTATGAAACACTTCTGACGTCTGTTGTTGAAGGATATGGCATGATTCTTTTGTTGGACGAAAATCGGTTTGAATTTGAGGTATTTAAAACAAAATTATTGGCGTCTGTTCGTAACCTGATTGAATTGCTTGAGATCAATCAACTGACTGTTATCGGTTTGGAACAAAGCGAAACGGCTGCAATATCTGCGCTGGGGAATCAGCAAGTTTTTGGAAAAATTGATCTTGTATTACGGATGGCGAATGGCGAGCTTGCTATTTTTGATTTAAAATGGTCACGCTTTCCGAAGAAATTCGCAAAGATGATTCGTGAAAACAAACACATTCAGCTGGCAGTATATAAAGAACTACTTGAATCAGCAAGTGAATCGAATGTATACTTTGTCGCATACTATTCACTTTCAGATGCCAAACTTATCTCAACAAAAAAATTGGCCGGACAATCAGTCATCTTCATATTAGAAACTGCAACATCCAGGGATATTGTTACCAGTGTAAAAAATTCAGTTGAATTCAGAAGAAATCAATTTAGGAGTGAAGTACTCGAAGAGGCAGGTGGCAGCGACATGAAAGATCTTGACTATTTCCAAAAACAAGCCACAGATAATCTGGTGCCACTTGAAACAGAATATAACAAGTCCGAAATCAAGAAAATAAATTTGTACAGCCAATACAAGACATTTAAGGGTGAAATAATCTGAAAATGAAAAATATAGAATTCATCAATGCAGGAGCAGGAAGTGGAAAAACTTTTTTCCTCTCCAGGAAACTCTCCGAGGTTGTTTCAAGCCATCCAAATAATGATCAGTGCAGCGCCGAAGAAATTATTTTAACAACCTTTACCGACATTGCGGCAGCAGAGTTAAAAAGCAAAGCCCATGAGGTGCTTTTAAAGGCAGGCAATACAAAACAGGCTAACCTTTTATCCTCAGCAGCCATTGGGACCGTACATTCTGTCGCTCTTCAGCTGATCCAAAAGTACTGGTACTTTCTGGGAGAGGGAGTCAAGCTCCAGGTTATGCCCGAAAAGGATAAGAACTTCTTTCTAAACCAATCATTGGCCTTCATTCCTACTGCAGATGAATTGAATAAACTGGAAAGCTTAACCCAATTTTTTGATTTTCAAAAAGGAATCTATGAAAAGGATCCTGATCACTGGAAAAATGATCTGTTGGATATTATTGGCAAGGCTTTGAATAACAGGATGGAGAGTCTGGCAGAATCGCGAACCTCCTCTTTGGAAGAGATAGACCGGTTATTCCCTTTAAATCCGGATTGGACGATGGCCATGGATGAAGTTTCTGTTCTGTTGAACTCAATTTTAAGGCTTCTGCAAGCATCAAAACCCAATGCTACCAACTCCAAAAGAATCGACAAAGCAGAATCCCTCTTAAATCTCAACGGCAATTTTGGCGTCAGTAATTTGTTTTCACTGCAAAGTTTATTGTCAGATTTGCCTGGTTACATCAAAAATAATTTTTCAATAATTGACGATATTCTGCAAAAACTCTCTAATGTTACTTCATCTCCTATGTTCGTCCAGGGAATCAAAGAATATGTCTGTTTGATCTTTGATTTGGCCATCCGAAGCATCGAGCGTTACAGAAATTACAAACAAGAGCATACGCTGATCGATTACAACGATATGGAGGTTCTATTCTTGAAATTGCTCGAGAACCCCCAAGCACAAAATGAAATCAGAAATAGATACAAGATTGTACTGGTTGACGAATTTCAGGATTGCAGTCCAATCCAAATTGAAATTTTTTGCAAACTCTCCGAACTGGTGAAACAAAGTTACTGGGTGGGAGATCCCAAGCAGGCTATTTATGATTTTCGCGGTACCGATCCGCTCTTAGTTGAGGCGATTATTAACAAATTAAACACACAAAATGCTGATAATCTTAAAATTGGAGAACGCTTATCCGATTCTTGGCGTTCCAGGCCGCAAATCGTTGATTTAACCAACCATATTTTTAGTAGCACATTAGCCGATCAGGTAGATCCGGGTACGATAGAATTAAATGCTGTAAGAACCAGCAATGAGTTTCCTGACGATGCCCTGCACAAACCAATAAAAAAATGGGAAATTCATGACGAAAAATCTAATATTACCTCAATGGTTCACCATATTGCTTCTGAAATAGCCAATCTAATTCACCGGAATGATGTGATGGTTGTTGACAAAACCAAAAGCAAACTGGACAAAGATCCTGTCCTGCAAGAAATCACCAAACGCCCTTTGAAAGCGGGCGACATCACGGTACTTTGCAGAACAAATACCCGGGTCTCTGATTTGGCAGCATCACTGAAAAAATTTGGTTTACAGGTAGCCGCAGAGCAGAAGAGTCTCACAGAAACTGCAGAAATGAAGCTTGTATTAGCCCTTCTGAATTATTATTTGGATAAAAATGACACACTGGCCAAAGCAACCATTCGATTTTTATCCGAAGCACAGATGGATACATCCGGATTGATTGACGAACGCCTGAATTTTCTATATGGACCTGATGCAGCTGAGCGGCCAGATAATCAAGAGGATGGGAACACTGCTTTATGGGAAACATATTTTCAATACCTAAATTTCTGGAGCAACGAAAATCCAATCCTGCAGAAAATTGAAAAAATCAGGGGGCAATCAGAACATCTTTCAGTGGGCAATCTTGTAAATAAGCTGATTACAGTTTCCGCAATAGGTGATATCGTCATTTTATGGGATAATCCTTTGCAGAGAATGAACAACCTTCAAGCCTGCAGAAAGATGGCAACAGATTATGAAAATAGTTGTCTGGTTATGAACCTTGCCTCCTCCTTGCGCGGATTTATTGAGTCTGTCAATTACTATGGGAACCAGGAAATCAGTCAGGGAGCCGCGGCCGGAGTTGATGCGGTCAATGTGATGACCTATCACAAATCCAAAGGGCTGGAATGGCCGGTAGTCATTTTGACCCAGCTTGATTATGATCATCTCTCTGAACAAAATCAATATGCCAAGGGCTACTTTGGCGTCAATCTGTATGGTGTCGGTGAGATTGATTTAGACAACCCGCACAAAGGCAAACGCATCATTCTAATTCCATGGCCTTTCGGAGGATTAAACAGCAAGGCTCCTGCTGAATTGAAAAATAAGATACAGCAAGAAGAGAGATTTCAAAAGCAAGAAGAAAATACGCTTCGGGAATTAAAACGTCTTTTGTATGTTGGCATGACCAGGGCAAGAGATATGATGATCCATATCTCCTACAACAAACAAGAATTTACATGGGTCAATCACTTGTTGGGATTCCAGCAAAACGATTCAAATAAAGATTTGAATTTTTTGGGAACCACGGATGAAATTCTTGTAGAAGAATTCAATTACGAGCAAAATATAGATTATCCTCGACCAGAAATCAAACCAGTTTCTGTTCTGCTCAAAAATGGTCCGGTAGCTCAGGACAATCCCAAGTTCAGAAATCCAAGTAAGTCAGTTGCTGTTGAAGGGATTCAGATAGAAATAGTCAGGAATTTCAATTACAGAATTCAACGAAATTCCGGCTTGGATCTGGAGGACAATATCGTAGGTGACTGCTTGCACAATTTGTTTTATTCTTTTATTCCAGGCGCAAGAGAAGGCTTTTTAACAAAATCCGAAAAGGTAATTGCCAATTTTGGATTATGTGGTGACTTGACACATCCGGAGCATATTTACAACGCTGCTCAAAATCTGTTTGATTATTTATCCGGGGCTTATGGTAAACCGGTACAAATTTACAAGGAGATTCCGCTTCAAATGGTTGAAGAAGGAATCGTCTACAATGGCAATGCTGATTTAGTTTGGGAAACTCAGGATGGATTAATCCTGGTAGATTACAAATCCTATTCCGGGAAAGTTGACAATATAATCAATCCGAAACATTCCAAATATGCGGGCATCTATTCCGGACAACTTTCGACTTACATCAAGATGCTGGAAGCCGGGCATCCCGGCAGGAAAAAAGTGAAAGATGCACTTATTTATTATGTGGTGATGGGGGTTGTCGTTCGGTTTGATTTTTGAGGAGAGTACAATTCTATTTTTTTAGACATTTATTCAGCTCTTCAACTAATAGAAAAACTGTTGTGCATGGATTTTGATCATGGTAATTTAGATGTTGTTGCTCATCATATAAGCGTTTTGCATTTTGAATTGCATCCTTTTGAGCCGGTAGGAATATATGGTACAGACTTTTCGAAAACTCTTTCGTCTTACCCTCGTCCTCGTAGTTGCAATTTAATTCTGATGACAATGTTTCGTAGTATTCCCTTCGTGTTAGGGCTGTATTGTGATAACGACTATGCAACAAAAACCACAATTCAAAGCTATCATTCGAGTAAGCTACTTGTAATCCTTTTCTATGGGCCAAATCGACAGCTTGATTAAAGTCAAACTCTTCATTTTCTTCATTCCTGACGTCATAATCAAAAACCACCCAGAGCTGCCTGTCAGCATCATAGTTTTTCTGCCGCTTCAATAATTGATCTCGATTCAACAGTTCAATTGTTTTCTCAACAAGTGCTGTTTTACTACGGCCTAATCCAATTGCCACCACTCTGGTTTCAGTGTTAATCGGAAAACTTTTAAAGTATTCAGGTTCTGTATTCTCCCCTTCACAATATATTCTGAAAAGGTTTCTGATTCCTAAATTTTTCAATTCCCGACCCTGTGGCATTTGGCGTATTGCCCAAGATTTTTGTCTGTCTGTTATCTTTATATAGGTCATTATCCAAACAGTTTTTCAAAATTACCTAGAAACGGAATCGCACCGTATTTCCCGTTGATGTAATCTTTTTCGTAAGATGCATCGTTTCGTACTCCTTTAAAATCTGCTAAAGAATAAACCACAGTCTGCGAAAGTTTGTTTTTCTCAGTAAAATAGATTTGATCTCTCCTCAAAACAGAATTGTCAAGCAAGTTGGTATCATGTGTAACAAAAATTAACTGCGCACCATTTTTATTGATTTGCTGAGAGTTAAATAATTCAACTATTTTTTTGGTCAGCAAAGGATGCAAACGAGCATCAAATTCGTCAATAAATAACGCTCCGCCATCCATCAATGCGTCTAAAACAGCACCACTATAATTGAAGAACTTCAGGGTCCCATCGGATTCCTGGCCTTCCATCAACAATTCCCTTTCGCCAATCACTTCGCCATTCTCATCAAAAACAGGTCGTTTTGACATCAAAAACTCCCAAGTTTCATCCGCCACTTTTTTTCGTAGTTCTGCAAAAGAGTCATCTGGTATATCAGCAGCAGTAATCCTTTTGCTATTAATATCCTGAATACCAAAATCGGCCACATTTAGAAGTGAAATAATCTGTTGCTTAATGACGGTATCCTTCATTAAAGTCAAGGTCGATTTATGGAAGGCAGTATCATTGACACCTGCACTGATGCTAATTCTAAATCTGAAAAAATCAAGAATTTGTTTCGAAATCTTACCATTAAAAGCTTTACAAACATTCAAAAACAAGTTATTGAAGCTTGTTTTATCAATTAGTCCTTTCCCTTCTTCAAACTTATCTTCATTAATTTGAATTTTCGATCCCTCACGAGTAAAGTAATAAACTTCCTTCTTCCCCGGAGAACCAAATAACCACTCGCTAATTACGGTATTCTGGCGAACTTCAAAGCCATATCGGTATTTTACCCGATCGCATATAAAAATCAGTTGGAAAAAAGTAGGCTCTAAAAAACTGGTTTTGTTAAACGCAAAAGGTTCAACAATGCGATTGCCCACTTCATCATCCTGAAATGATTTATCGATGAAAATAAACATCGTAATTAAAGCTTTAATCAGGTTGCTTTTACCACTACCATTGGCACCATAAATGGCAACCGATTTAAGCAGGGATAGTTTATCTGATACAGGAATCAAATTATTGGTATCCAATTCCACATTTTTCGATTTAATTGGTGCGGCAATCAAACTTAAAGTCTGAAGCTCCTTAATCGAACGGTAATTTTTAACACTAAATTCGATAATCATATTTTAATATTTGTGATATTTTCACAAATATACATTTATTATTATACGAATCACCTAAAAAAGATTAAATATCACAAATTTTTGCGCTAGTGTCCGGTTATAAGTTGAACACGCCGGAATAAAAAACCGCCATCCGCCGTGACAATTGAGTCATTAATGCTCAACGCTCCATTTTCAGTTCTCAGTTCTCAACGCTCAACTTTCCTTAATCCATTCTAGCCTTGTAATCCCCATACCCGAACTCCCGGAGCAGCGTAAATCCTTTCTCTTCATTCCAAATCCCGATGGCAGGATGAGCCACCCCGTTGAACATGGTGGTTTTGACGATGGTATAATGGATCATATCTTCGAAGACAATTTTATCACCCGGTTCCAACGGATAATCAAATGACCAGTATCCCATGTAATCTCCTGCCAGACAAGAATTTCCACCCATGCGGTAGTTGTAATTACCCGGAATGGCTTCCTGGTAAGCCCCCCTGATTTTTGGTTGGTACGGCATCTCCAGACAATCGGGCATATGAGCCGTAAAAGAGACATTCAGGATAGCCGTTTTGATCCCTTTGTTTTCGACCACATCCACTACAGAAGCCAGTAAAAATCCCGTTTCCCAGGCAAAAGCACTGCCTGGTTCAAGGATGACCGACAGATTTGGCCACCTGGATTTAAATGATTGAAGTACCCTGACAAGATGGTTCGCATCATAGTCTTTTCGGGTCATCAGATGGCCTCCGCCAAAATTGACCCATTTCAATTGACCCAGAAATTTCCCGAAATGCAATTCAAAAGCCTCCAGGGTCTTCTCCAGGCCGTAGGAAGTTGACTCGCACAAGGTGTGAAAATGAAATCCTTCAACACCTGCCGGGAAGCTGTTGCCAAGCTGGTCGGCAGTGATCCCAAGTCTGGCGCCCGGGGCACAGGGATTGTACAACTCTGTTGCCACTTCCGAAAATTCAGGGTTGACCCTTAAACCTACCGTGATGGCCCTTTGATAAGTCTTTACATGATCGATAAAATGAGCCAGCTGGGTCAATGAATTGAAGGTAATGTGAGAAGAGCAATCAAGCACCGTTTGAAAATCTGCATCCGTAAAGGCCGGGGAATAGGTATGCGCCAGGCAGTTCATCTCTTCGAAGGCCAGTCTTGCTTCGTTGGCCCCGCTGGCCGTTGCCCCCGATATGTATTCACGTACAATGGGAAAGACTTTCCACAGCGAGAAACCCTTGAAAGCAAGGATAATCTCCACTCCCGCCTCCTGGCTGACACTCCGGATCTTCTCCAGATTTTTACGCAGCAGGCTCTCCTCAATGACGTAACAAGGGTTGGGTATTTTTGAAAAATCGATGGACATGTTAATTTGAAAATGTGAAAATGTGAAAATGTGAAAATGTGAAAATTAAAAATTGTTGGCCTTGATTAATAAATTTTCCGAAAAATTCGTTTTTGTCGTGTAAAATACTTATATTTAAGGTAGTATAACCGAGATCCTTATTTTCAATTCTTACCGGCAAAGATAAAATTAATTAGGCAATCTCTTTCAGTTGGCCGGACTGGGATCTTTGCTGCAAATTGGACGCATTTAATTCAGTTCTTCAAAATATTTCAGTTCTTTCCCAAAATAAATCCTTCCCTACTTTTTTATGAGAGTGAACGACCGTAAATTTATATAGAGTTCGTGCACAAAACTTAGGCAGATCCGAAAAGCCTGAAAAAGAGTAGGATTTTATTCAATACATTACGATCATGAAAGAGTTAGAAAAAAGTGAATTAATGAAGGTGGATGGCGGAGTATTGCCATGGTTGATAGCCGTAGGAATTGCAGCAATAGGCCAGGTGATTTCAGATTGGGACAATTTTGAAAGAGGACTTTTAGGAAAACCATACAAAGCAAAATGAAATGAAAGAGTTAAAATTTGAAGAATTAAAAAATATTGAAGGCGGTGCATCTTTTGCATACCGCATTGGTCAACTACTTAGAGGAGTTTTCATGTCCGCAGGAAACACTGGAGGTTATTGTAATTTTATTATGGGCTGTGTAATTAATGAAGAAGCTGCTAACAATAAATAACAATGTATTTAAGAATGAGGTTAGTACTACTAACCTCGTTCTTAGAATTTTAATTTAAAAAAACTGATATGCAAGAAAAATCCAAAAAAGAATTAATCCGAATGATTTCATTTTTAGTTGTGTTGGTCATTTCTGTATTAATTTTTTCTAATTGGAATACTATTGAAAAATTTGTCTTCCAATTATTTAAGTAAAATATTTTCTATTGGTTATCAATAGTTTATAATATTTCATTTCTGATTTTAAACCACGCAGTGGTTGAATATGAATAGCCGCCGGTGAAACCGGTGGAATAGGAATCAATGCACCCCACATCAACCACAAAGTGGTTGAATTTCAATCAATAACATGAGCACATATACCCAGTTAATATACCATTTCGTTTATAGCACAAAAAATAGGGACAATACCCTTCAGGCTGACCACAGAACTGATTTATACAAATATATCTGGGGATTATTGAACAACAAAAATTGCCATTTATACAGAATCGGTGGAGTATCGGATCATATCCATATTCTCACCCATGTTCATCCAACCATCGCACCCGCGACGCTAATAAAAGACATAAAATTAGCGGGTTCCGAATTTATCAAAACAAATCAATTATTCCCGAATTTCACTGGGTGGCAAGGTGGATATGGGGGATTTTCCTGCTCCTTCCAGGATAGGGATAGATTAATAGAATACATCAAAAATCAAGAGCAACATCATACGAAGAAAACATTCAAAGAAGAGCTGATTGACTTATTGAATGAACATGGAATAGCATTTGATGAGAAATACCTGCTTTGAAATTCAACCACGTTGTGGTTGTGCTAAGCTCTGAATTTCAAAAATCCACCGGTTTCACCGGTGGCTATTCATATTGAATCCTTTCAGGATTATTAGGTAAATCACTATTATGCTGTGAATGTGATAATTGAATACATTTTGCAAGTACCATTTGACGTATCGCAGTGGGTTTAAATTCTCTCAGTCCCCCTTTCGACCCTTCGGCTTCGCCCAGCGACCGCAACCCTTCAAACATTTCAAACTTTCCAAACTTTCCAAACCCTTCAAACCATTCAAACCATTTCCTGCCTACTTGAGCACAATCTCCTTCACAATCACCCTCCCTGCATGATCGTTCACGGCGCGGATAATGTCGTTGCGCATCATAAACAGTTCGTTGCGAACAATGGAGGAGCTGAGGTTCACGTACAGGGTCTCGTTTTTGATGAAGATGGAGGTAGTAGCACGGGCAATGGGCTTGCCGATGATAAACTCCCAGGAGCTCACGGCATCAACCTCGGCAAGCTTCCGGTCAAACTTGGACTCCTTCAGGAAGCTCTTGATGGCGCTACCAATTGAATGAATCTCACTTCTTCTCATCCCTTTTCACTGATTAGGTTAATTGTTCCCTTATCCACCACGAAGATCCTGAAATCATCACCTCCGGCTTCCCTAAGAATCCCGTCCAGATGTTCCCGATTGGTGTCTGTGATGAAGATCTGACCGAAATGATCATCTGCAACCAATTTTACGATCTCCTCTACCCTTCCGCTGTCGAGCTTGTCGAAAATATCGTCCAGTAGCAGGATGGGTTTGATGCTGTTGAGCGACCTGATGAAATCGAACTGCGCAAATTTGAGGGCGATGAGATAGGTCTTGTTTTGTCCCTGTGAACCCAGTCGTTTGATGGGATAGCCATCCAACTTTAATTCGAGGTCATCTTTGTGAATGCCGGCCGTCGTAAACTGAACCATCCTGTCTTTGGCAAAAGAGTCTTTCAACAACACTTCAAACTCCTGATCATTGAGCTGCGATCCATACTCCAACGAAACGGTTTCATTTCCACCCGAAATCAGGGTGTAATACTTTTGAAATACCGGAAGTAACTCCTCCAGAAACTGTCCTCTTTTGATATGGATCTTCTTGCCCAACAGCAAAAGCTGTTCATCCCAAATGGAGAAGATATCCGGGTCAATCGCCGACTGACCTGCATAATTTTTAAGGAGTATGTTCCTTTGCTGCAGCACACGGTTGTATTTGACAAGCCAATCCAGATAGATCCGGTCGTATTGCGAAATAACACTGTCCATGAACCGTCGCCGCTCCTCACTCCCACCCTGAATCAGCACCGAATCGGCCGGAGATATCATCACCAATGGCAATAATCCGATGTGGTCGGAAAAACGTTCGTACTCCTTCTTGTTGCGGCGAATTTTCTTCTTTTGTCCGTTTTTGAAGCCACAATGGATCTCCTCTTTTGCGCTGTTGAGCTCATATTTTCCCTGAAGGGCGAAAAAATCTTCCGAATGCCTGATATTTTGACCATCCGGATTATTGAAATAGCTTTTGCAGAACGACAAATAGTAGATGGCATCGAGCAGATTGGTTTTGCCAACGCCATTGTTCCCGATGAAACAGTTCACTTTTCTGGAGAAAGTCAGGGTTGCCTCTCCAAAATTTTTATAGTTCATTACCGAAAGCTCCCTGATAAACATGGTGGCAGATTTTTGAATTACAAATCTAAACTTTTTAGATAAGCTTTAAGGCGAACCCAACAGCTAGTTACCAACAAAAAACAGAAGATCCTCTTTAAAATCTGTTGAAAACCACAAATTCACACCTTATATTTTTCAAATTGTTGCGCTCGTTTGTTAAAAACGATTATTTTTGCACACGCATACAAAAAAGCATCCATTTTAAGAGAACCAAGTTATGAGCAAAGAGACGAAGGCGCAGGCCAATGAAAATCTGAAGGAAGTTGAACACGCATTGACAACCGCCGAATATTTTTTTGAGAAAAATGCTAAAATTATCTCTATTATTTTTGGTGGGGCTGTCGTGGTAGCCTTGTTGTTGCTTGCAACACATCGTTTTTATACCATTCCGCACGAAACCAAAGCCAAAGAGCAAATCTTTACAGCAGAACAGTATTTCGAGAAAGACTCTTTCAACCTTGCTTTAAATGGTGATGGCAACTACCCGGGCTTTCTTGATATCATCGACAATTATGGCCGTACACCCGCCGGCAATCTTGCAAAATATTATGCCGGTATCTCTTATCTACATATTGGTAAATACAAAGAAGCCATCAGTTACCTGGAAGATTTCAAAACAGACGACCTGCTGCTGAAACCAGTCGCTACAGGCGCCATTGGTGATGCCTACGCTGAACTCGGAAACAAGGAAAAAGCCGTTAAATACTATGCGGAGGCTGCTGCGGTAAAAACCAACAATTTTACAACTCCGATCTATCTTTTAAAAGAGGGTAGAATGTATGAGCAAATGGGAAACAAAGACTTAGCGCTGGCCAGGTACCAGACTATTAAAGACAAATACGGCGATTCCAACGAAGGCAGATTGGTCGACAAATACATCGCCCGTCTCACCGGAGCAAACTAAATGAAAACATCCATTCTGATCCATCTGGCTACAGGCTTTGAAGAGACAGAAGCTGTAACCATTATCGACGTGCTGAGGCGTGCAAACCTTGATGTCACTATCGTTTCAATAACAGGCTCTTTAGAAGTAACAGGAGCTCACAACATTACCATCGAGGCTGACCAGCTTTACGACGAAGCCGACTACACCACAGCAGCTATGATCATTCTCCCAGGAGGTATGCCTGGAACCACCAACCTCCTGAATCACACAGGGCTCACGGGCCAACTAAAAAAATTCTATAAAGAAAAAAGGTTCATTGCCGCCATCTGTGCCGCACCCATGATCCTTGGTTCCCTGGGTTTCCTTCAAAACAGAAAAGCAGTCTGTTATCCCGGATTTGAATCCAAGCTGACCGGAGCAACTGTTTCAAACGCCCCTTTCATGGTAGATGGAAACATTGTTACAGGTCGTGGAGTTGGTACGGCCCTCGCCTTTTCGCTGGAGATTGTCAGGTTGCTAAAAGGGGAACATCTTGCATCGGAACTTCGGACTGCACTGGTGATTCCCTGAATATTTTAGTTCCTTTGCAAAAAAATTATATGCTCAACTGGATAAACAAAATTTAATTGTCTCCTTCAAAAAGGTAAAACCCAGGGAATAGTCAGTCGAGTTTCAGCACAAGGATATTCTTCGTTTCAGGTGTTATTTTGTAACGATCATCGACTCTTACGCCAACGATCCAAACAATCTCTTCCCCATTGGCAAGGATCCAGCACTCCTCCTTTTGGGGCAAACTGAACTTTTCGTCCACGAAAAAATCACTCAGTTTCTTCATTCCCTGCATGCCCAATGGCTGGAAATAGTCGCCCTTCTGCCATTTACGCAGAATAAGTGGAAACTGCAGCAAATCCATGTCCAGGCTTGCGATCCTGGGCGAGGTATACAATTTAAAAGAAGCAGTTCGTTTTTGCGTTGAAATCGAAAGCTTAACAGGAACGTCAATTCCAGACAAAGTCTCCTCGAGGTAGTATCTGGCCGAAGCCCCATCGCTTAATATGCTGATGATAATCACTTCCCGGTCTAAAACAGCGCGGTGTGAAGGCGAAAAAAACTGCTTCCCTGTTTGGCCATCCAATGCTTTGACCATCTCCTCCACCACCTCTCCGTTAAAATGGAAGGGCCTGAGCAATTCGAACAAATAAGTTGAAAGAGGATTCAATAGTCTCAGTTCAGCAAGTAAAATCTCAGTCTCACCATTTGGTTTTATTCTGACAGCCAACTCTTTAACTCTCTCAACCGCTTGAAAATAGATTGCAGAGGTTTCTCTCAAGTGACCTATCGTCTCATCCATACTCTCTCTGAAGGATGGATTTAATTCCTCCATCAGTGGTACAACCATCTTGCGGATTTTGTTGCGCTGGAAATCGGTCAGGGCATTGGAGCTATCCTCCCTGAATTGCAGTTTATGCGCCGCTGCATAGTTTTCGATCTCCTTTCGTGATCCAAACAACAATGGCCTCACCACCTTCCCGTTGACGACTTTCATCCCGGTTAAGCCCGATATGCCGGTTCCCCTGGCAAGGTTCAGAAAAAAGGTTTCTATCTGATCATCCCGGTGATGGGCTACCACAATCCAGTCGAAGTGGTGTGCCTTGCGAACCTCTTCGAACCAATCATACCGAAGATCCCTGGCTGCCATTTCAATGGAGATGCCATTTTCGTTGGCATATTCTTTTGTATCAAAGTTTTTGCAAAAACAGAGTATACCGTAGCTCTCACTTAATTCCCTTACAAAGCGTTCATCCCGGTCCGATTCCGCTCCTCTCAGTTGAAAATTGCAGTGAGCTACCGCGAAAGCCATTCCGGCACGGTTGAGCAAATCAATAAGCACCACTGAATCAATGCCTCCACTAACTCCCACCAAAAGAGTATCATTGGGGGAGAAAAGTTGATTGGATTCAATGTACTTTATAAACCGTTCAACCATTCTGCGATGAGTTAAGGTAAACTTTGGAAATGATTGCAACGATCACCCTGCAGGCACTTTCCATTGATTTGGTGGGAATGTATTCATATTCCCCGTGAAAATTGTGCCCTCCGCCAAAAATATTGGGACAGGGCAGACCCATGTAGGAGAGCCGTGAACCATCTGTTCCACCACGGACCGGCACCACTACGGGTCCTATATTGCAGGAAAGCATGGCCTCTCTGGCCAGTTCGACAATGTAATACTGAGGATCGATCATCTCTTTCATGTTGTAATACTGATCTTTGATCGAGATTTCGGCAACGGTTTCATTGTGATTCAAGTTTACATCATTCACCATTTTTTCCAGTCTCGATTTCCTCAATTCAAAATTTTCCTTGTTAAAATCGCGGATAATGAATTCCAGTTCTGTCTTGTCGACCTGCCCTTCAAATTTCACCAAATGGTAAAACCCCTGGTATTTCTCAGTATGTTCGGGTACTTCACCGGCTGGAAGATTGGCTATGAATTGGTTGGCCAGCAACAAGGAATTTCTCATTTTATCTTTGGCTGATCCCGGATGAACATTGACTCCGTGGAATATCAGATGGGCTGAAGCGGCATTGAAATTTTCGTATTGCAGTTCACCAAGCTGGCCTCCATCCATGGTATAGGCGAATTCTGCCCCGAAATTGGGCACATAAAAATGGTTGGCACCCCTGCCAATCTCCTCGTCTGGAGTGAAGGCAATCCGTACTTTTCCGTGTTTGATTTCCGGATGAGCCAACAGGTACTCCATGGCTGTAACTATTTCGGCTAATCCGGCTTTGTCGTCGGCACCTAGCAGCGTCGTGCCATCTGTCACAATGATTTGCTCACCTTTGTATTTCAGAATTTCAGGAAAGCGCTTGGTGGAAAAGACTACATTCTTCTCTGCATTTAGCAGGATGTCATTGCCATCGAAACAATCAATCAATCTGGGACGGACATTCCGGCCCGAACAATCCGGACTGGTATCCATGTGTGCAATGAAGCCAACTACCGGTACAACGAGGTCGGAATTGGCCGGAAGAGTGGCCATCACATATCCATTCCAGTCGACTTCCACATCCGACATGCCAATCCGCACCAACTCTTCGGCCAGCATCTTTCCAAACACCAACTGTCCCTCAGTGCTGGGACAAGAGGTGCTCCCATTGTCAGATTGGGTATTGTATCCAACATATTTAAGAAACCGGTCGACTACATTTTTTTTCATGCGTACATTATTTGTTTTTTAAAGGTCGCATGGAATACCCAAATATTCATTTTCGGCTGATGGGAAAATTTTCTCGTGGGTATTTCATCTAATCGTCTAAACAGCTTAATAAGATAGCGCAAAGAGTACTCTCCGTTTGGAAGGCTTTCCTGTTAAGATACATTTCCCCTCTTCTTCCACGCTGTCAAAAGGAATGCAACGGATGGTAGCTTTCGTCTCTTCTTTGATGATCTCTTCTGTCTCCGGGGTACCATCCCAGTGCGCCAGGATAAATCCCGGCTTGGTGGTCAGCAACGCTTTAAATTCTTCATAGGTATCCACTTTTGTCGTATTCTCCTCTCTGAATTTATAAGCTTTCCGGTAGATATTGCTCTGTATTTCAATCAGTAAATCATCGATTACCTGGCCGATTCCCTCCATCTGCTCCACTTTTTTCTCCAGCGTATCACGACGGGCGATCTCAACGGTGCTATTTTCCAGGTCGCGGGGACCAATCGCAAGACGTACAGGAACTCCTTTCATCTCATACTCGGCAAATTTCCAACCCGGACGCTGAGAGTCACGGTCGTCATATTTCACCCTGATACCTCTGCGCTTCAATTGATCAACCAGTACTTTAACTTTCTCAGAGATTTGTGCAAGTTGCTCAAAATTTTTGTAGATAGGAACAATGACTACCTGAATAGGTGCCAGTTTTGGAGGAAGTACCAATCCATTGTTGTCGGAATGAGCCATAATCAATGCTCCGATCAGACGGGTAGAAGCGCCCCAGGAGGTTGCCCATACATACTCCAGTTTTCCTTCCCTTGATGTGAACTGTACCTCAAAAGCCTTGGCGAAATTTTGTCCAAGGAAATGCGAAGTGCCAGATTGAAGGGCCTTTCCATCTTGCATTAAAGCTTCAATGCTATAGGTTTCGAGGGCTCCTGCAAACCTTTCGTTTTCCGATTTTGCTCCTTTGATGACTGGAACAGCCATGTAGTTTTCAGCAAAATCGGCATATACATTGATCATTTTCTCTGTTTCTATCAATGCTTCCTCTTTTGTTTCGTGCGCGGTATGACCCTCTTGCCACAAAAATTCAGTCGTACGCAAAAACATTCGGGTACGCATCTCCCAACGAACCACGTTGGCCCATTGGTTGACCAGAATGGGAAGATCACGGTAGGATTGCACCCAATTTTTATAGGTACTCCATATAATTGTTTCGGAAGTTGGCCTGATGATCAGCTCCTCTTCAAGTTTTGCTTCTGGATCCACAATAATCCCCTTTCCATTGGGATCATTTTTAAGGCGATAATGGGTTACTATAGCACACTCTTTGGCAAATCCTTCCACATGGCTGGCCTCTTTCGAAAAGAATGATTTTGGGATAAACAATGGGAAATAGGCATTTTCGTGACCTGTATCTTTGAACATTTGGTCCAATGCCGCCTGCATCTTTTCCCAAATTGCATAACCGTATGGTTTGATCACCATACAACCGCGAACCGCTGAGTTTTCAGCCAGATCGGCTTTGCTAACCAGGTCATTGTACCACTGCGAATAATTTTCCTCTTTGGATGTAAGTTCTTTTGCCATTTTAATACTTTGGTATGATATTTGCTTATATCTATCTATATTTTCCATGCAAAAGTAAGGAAAATTGAAGGAATTCTAAAGTAAAGGAGGAACAAAACATGAAACCAAATGTGAAACTATTAATCGCCGTTGCTTTATTGGCTACTGCCTGTACAACAGGTTCAAAGGTAACCTCCGGTGGTTATTCAGATGATCTTTATTTCACTCCGGGCGATGCACCGCTATCAGCCCCCAGACCGGTCAAGCAGGCAAAGCAACCTGAGAAAAAAAGCACTGTGGCGATGGAGGTTGAGGAGAACGAACAGGGTAAGGTTGTCAACAACTACATTGTTCCCAAAAGCAGCAGAAAAGACAAAAACGCCTATTACTTTGACGATCAGCCGGCTTATGCTGATACTGTCATGGAATACAAGGACGATAAAGAACAGGTAACCATCAACAATTATTTTGAAGGTGAAGAGATGAATTATTCGACCCGTATACGAACCTTTTACAATCCCTATTTCTATGACCCATTCTGGGATCCCTTCTGGGGTGGATTCTACGATCCCTATTTCGGCTCTCCATTTAGTTGGGGACTGGGTTGGAATGGTATGTACGGAGGCTATTATGGTGGATATTACGGAGGCTGGTATAATCCCTGGAATCCATGGTTTGGTTATGGTGGTTATGGCTGGGGATATGGTTATGGCTGGGGATATGGTTACGGCTGGGGAGGTGGTTATTATCCTGGTTGGGGCTGGACCAGTGGCGGCTACTACGCAGGTGGTGGCTGGAGCAACGGCAATTACTATACAGGCAAGCAAAATAGTACCGGTAAACGCGGCGGTTCCAGCGCTGTCAGATATGGTGTAAACAACACCAGAAGTGGTGTGCTTTCCGGATCAGGATCATTCAATGGACAGGTGCTGGGAAGAGACCCAAATGCCTCTTCAACCAGGCTGCCATCGGTAAATGGCACAAATGGTGCAGTTCAATTAACCAGACCTGCTGTTTCTGGTGGCGTTGGCGCAACAGGCACCAGACAGCCCTCAACCAGGGAGGCTAGCGTATTGCAGCAGGGTCAGGGAACCAATACCATGCAGGGAACACCCCGGTTAAACAGAGGTGAGACCATTTCAAACCTTCGTCGTTCAGGTACGAACAACATTCAAAGCAGCGGAGCTGTCAATCAAAGCAATATGTCATCCAGACCAGTGCCGGCAGGAAGGGATTATACCCCGACTTACAACAGGCCAAGGATGAATACTCAACCATCTTACAACAATGGATCGACCAGGCAATACAACACACCGCAATCGAACAGCAACACTCAGGGCAGCAGATATGCAAGACCTCAAAGTTCAGGTGGTAGCTTCGGTGGTGCAGTGAGAACCCAACCATCGGGCAGTTACCAACGCGGAGCCGCAAGCAGTTCACCCACGCGTTCAACCGCGACTCCAAGTAGCAGCGGCAGAAGTTATTCACCAGGATTTTCAGGATCAAACTCCGGTACCAGGTCCTACTCTACTCCAGCATACAGTGGAGGCAGTTCAGGCGGCAGCAGTGGTGGCAATAGTGGCGGCGGTCACACCGGTGGTGGCGGAGGTTCTGGCAGAACCAGATAAAACCGGTTGTTCTACTGACATTTATAAAAAAAATTACACACAGATGAAAAAGCTATACTTTACATTACTGGCAATAATAGGGATAACGGCTGTTAGCCCTGCACAATATGTCGACAATGCCCTTTTGTTTTCGCAACAAAATTATGGTTCCACAGCACGTTCCAAAGCCATGGGAAATGCCTTCGGTGCCCTGGGCGGGGACTTTGGCTCGCTCAGCATCAACCCTGCAGGTATTGCTATTTATCAGCGGGGCGAAGTATCAACCACCATGAGTCTCCTCAATAATAACGCAACAGAAGCGACTTACCAGGGAAATGTAAACAAGGAGAACAACAACAATTTTAATTTTAAAAATTTCGGCTATGTATCGGCTATCCCCGGAGTTGCAAACAGTTCCGGATTGGTCTCCATCAATTTTGGCATTGGATACAATCGTTTGGCCAATTTTAACCAGAACAGCTATGTCTCTACGGAGAACTCTTCCTATTCGAGGATGGACGCCTTTGCCCAACAGACCAATGGTATCAAATACAACAATCTTGTTTCAACGGATACGTACGATCCCTACCAAAGTGGGATCGTCCCATGGGAAAGTAAGCTTGCCTGGGAAAATTACCTGATCGATGTGACCAATTCTGCGACCACTGGCGATAAATATGCCACTTTTCTACTCGACAATGAAAAGGTAAAGCAACGCGAGTCTGCCAGCAGAGAGGGATTTATCAATGAATACCTTGCCAGTTTTGGCGCCAATTTCAACCACACGCTTTACCTTGGGGCAACCATAGGCATGCAGGACCTGTTTTACGATGAAGCCAAAGTTTACAGCGAAATTGGTATCGACGAAGTCAACACCAACCTGAAAAGCTGGGGCCGTTTCGATTACACAAACAATACCAGATCAACAGGTGTAGGATACAACCTCAAATTAGGGGCCATCTTCCGGCCATTACCTGTGCTCAGGATCGGCCTTGCCCTTCATACTCCTACCTATTTCCACATCAAGGAGACCTACAGTTCATCAATGAGTTCAAATTTGATTGGAATCAGCACCCAGTCTGATGGGGCTCACAAAGAGTCTACACCTGTCGGAAATTACGAGTACAATTTTCAAACACCACTTCGCGTCATCGGAAGTGTGGCCTATCAGTTTGGCAAAAAAGCGATGTTCTCACTGGATTATGAATTTGTTGATTATGCCTCCTCAAAATTCAGCCATGGAATGGGTGGAGATAACTTTAGCGTTGAAAACGGAGATATCAAGACAGTCTATAAATCTGTCAGTAACCTTAGATTAGGCGCTGAATACAGACTTACTGACGCTTTCAGCCTCAGGGGTGGTTTGGAATTTTTGGGTAATCCGTACAAATCCAGTGCCTACGGTGTTTCTCAACCCAATATGGATTACAAATTCACAACTTACAATGGTGGTTTTGGTTATCGTTCGGGAAGATATTCGATGGATGTGACCTATAGCCTGGGCGACAGAACCAACTTTATGTATCTTTATCATATAGATGGTATTAATGTAGATCCTGTTAAGTATCATAACATTAACCAGGAGGTGCTATTTACATTCGCGATTAGGATGTGATGATAAATGAAATCTATATCATAATATCATCCCGGCTCCAACTACATTGTTCGTTGCCTCATCAATCAAAATCAGGCTTCCTGTTTCCCGGTTTCTTTTGTAAGAATCGTAGAACAAGGGACGGGTCGTTTTGATGGTGATTTTAGCAATCTCGTTCAGCCCGATAATGGTATCTTCGTCGTACTCCTCCAGGGTATTGATGTTGACTTTGTAGGCTACTTCAGTCACCACACATTTCATCTCATTGGAGGTATGTTTCAATAAATATTTTCCCCTGTGCTGGAGTGGTTTGCTATTTAACCAACAAATCATGAGATCGATCTCCTGGCCCCGAATGGGCTGATTTACCGCATCTACTATCATGGAACCGCGACTGATATCAATTTCATGTGCCAGGCGCAGCGTAACAGACTGAGGGGCAAAAGCCAGTTCCAGGCTCTCTGTACCAAAATCAATTCCTTCGATGGTTGTCTTTTGACCACCCGGCAGGGCTACGACCTCCTGTCCTACCCTGAAGACTCCACCTGCAACCCTGCCCGCATAACCCCGGTAGTCGTGGAATTGATCAGATTGTGGCCGAATCACATATTGTACCGGAAAACGCGGATCATCAAAATTGCGGTCACCACCTACCGGCAACGACTCCATCAAACCTATAAAAGTTTGACCAGAGTACCAATCCATGTTGGTTGAACGGTCTACCACATTATCGCCCAGCTTTGCACTAATAGGCAGGAAATGAACATCATTGTTGCCAAGATTATGTGCCACTTCCGTAAAATCAATTTTGATGGCTTCGAATACTTCCTGCGAAAAATCGACCAAATCCATCTTGTTGACACATACCACCACATGGGGAATCTGCAACAAAGCGGCAATGTAGGCGTGCCGTCGGGTCTGCTCGATCACTCCGTTACGCGCGTCGATCAGGATGACAGCCGCGTTGGCAGTGGAAGCGCCGGTGACCATGTTCCTGGTATATTGAATATGTCCCGGGGTATCGGCAATGATAAATTTGCGTTTCGGCGTAGCGAAATAGCGGTAGGCAACATCGATGGTAATGCCTTGTTCCCTCTCAGCACGTAACCCGTCGGTAAGCAAAGCCAGATTGACCTCTTCCCCTCCCCTGCTGATACTGGCCCTTTCGATGGCCTCCATCTGATCTTCAAAAATTGCCTTGCTATCGTACAACAGACGGCCAATCAGGGTACTTTTCCCATCATCAACACTCCCTGCAGTGGTGAACCGCAGAAGCTCCATATCCAAATATCCGATCTCCTTACCGGATAAACCTGATGCATTATTGTCAACCATGCGATCTATATATCATTTCAAATATTATCCAACAAGTTATGAATTATGAGTTATAACCGATTCGTGATAACTCATAACTTATAACTCATAACTCAAAAATACCCCTCTTTTTTGCGGTCTTCCATGGCGGCTTCCGAGCGTTTGTCGTCGGCACGGCCACCTCTTTCTGTCACCCGGCTTGACGCTACTTCCTGAATAATCTCTTCAAGGGTATTGGCCGCTGAAAGGGTCACTCCGGTACAGGTAATATCACCGATGGTACGACAGCGGACCCTTCTTACTTCCGCCTTCTCGCCAGGCTTCAATTGCATAAACGGAGCAGTGGCCAGCCATACACCATCCCTGCAGAACACCTCGCGTTCGTGGGTGAAATAGAGACTTGGCATGGGAATGTTTTCCATCAGAATGTATTGCCAAACATCCATTTCCGTCCAGTTGCTGATAGGAAATACCCTGAAATGTTCGCCAATATGCTTTTTGCCGTTGAACAGGTTCCAGAGTTCCGGACGTTGATTTTTGGGATCCCACTGTCCGAATTCATCCCGGTGGGAGAAAAAGCGTTCCTTGGCCCGGGCTTTCTCCTCATCGCGGCGACCTCCACCCAGGGCACAATCGAACTTCATCTCTTCGATGGCGTCCAGCAGGGTCACCGTCTGCAATACATTGCGGCTCGCGCTGACTCCTTTTTCTTCAACTGCCCTACCATTGTCGATAGAATTTTGGACATATTTTACAAGCATTTTGGTGCCTGTCTTTTCGGCGAGGTCATCCCGGTAGGTGATGGTCTCCTCAAAATTATGACCGGTGTCGATGTGCATCAAAGGAAATGGAACTTTGGCAGGATAAAAAGCCTTACGGGCCAGGAAAAACATGACAATTGAATCCTTGCCTCCTGAGAAAAGCATCACGGGATTTTCGAATTGCGCAGCCACTTCACGGATGACGAAGATCGACTCTGCCTCTAATTCCCTTAGATGGTTAATGGTATGTAACTCCATAAATACTAAATCTGATTTTTTGATTGTCCGGGTCAGAACATCCGACCAAATGGACAAGCCACAAAAATAAACATTCCAAGGAGAAAAACGACTAATGGGATTAATCCTTCTCCTATCGGTAACCCTTTCTTAATAAAACCTTCAGATTATATTCAACCAAAAAATGGCGAATACGAATTTAGTTGAATTTCAGGATATTAGCTGGTAATTGAGATCCCAATGATTGCTTTGTAATACACTCTGGACGTTAACCTCAAAAATTCTTCGACTATTTTCCTGGTCTGATCAGGATAATGGACTTCCACCTTTTCATCCGACTCAAGCCAATTACTGATCTTTTCAAATTGTGAAGGATGCAAATTTTTTATAACCGGAACCCCCATCAGTTCAACCGCTGCGGCGTTGCACTGCTGCTCAAACTGATACACGGAATATTTTTCTTTTTGCATGCCCATGCCGAAACTGGCTCAAAATCATTGATTACCAAGTCGTATTCCTCAACATTGAGCTGATCAATTTCACGCTTTAAAATCCACAAGTTGGTTTTTGTGAGCGTCTTACATAGATCTACACCTCCGCTTTTACCAAACCAAAAACTCAAACCCTTCAACCGAAATTTAATGGGAACATCTAACTCAACATCACATTGAGTGCCACTTACCAGGATATCGCATTGACAAAATTCCTGAAGATACGGTATAATATCCCTTGCGCGGCCGATATCCCTCCGACCATTCAAAATTGTCGATAAATGTCCAGGCAAAATATGCTATTCCGTTAAAGTAAAATCCAGACTTCCAATCCTTATCCAGGATCCCTCTTCCCATGAATTTTTGTCACGTTCACGAAGCAAAAACTCGATTTGATACTTTCCGGGCCTCCTGAGATCGAAAGGAAAAACTGCTGTGCCTGGATTATTGCAATATGAGTTCTGACGATTGGCCGGGTTCGCTCCATCGGATTCACCATCCGGCCGATGAAGGATATATCCAAAAAGGTAGAGTGGATTGTTGTTGCTATTCTTGTAAGTGGCGGCGAGTGGACCTGTCAGCCATACGCCAAATTTATGCCCCGAATTCCAGGCACTAGTTACTTCACTTACGCTAAGTATTTGTAAAGAAATAATGTGTACATTTGCATAAAAAATGCAAATGAAA
>CAYHQN010000003.1:0-38480 GCA_964358545.1 uncultured Tangfeifania sp.
TCATTGGTGCGGATGTAATGACCTGCGTCAATCCACTTTGTGACCTTTCCAACGTAATTTAAATAACTCGCCAGGATTTCTGTCGAAACCATCTCACCCGTAGATACAATCTGGTCATATTCAAAATCATAATTCAGGGAAGGCGGAATATTTACCCTTTTGAGCAAGGCATCAAACTCTTCGTACAAGGATTTTTCCAGCTTTTCATTGCCGTCAGCAAAAAGCTCTTTGGCAATTTTAAGGTGATAGTCTCTCGAACTGATAATTCCCTGGGTGGCCTCATCAATTTTACCGCTAAAATAGTTTTTAGTCACCTCTACCAGCGCATCGGTTGTTTTGCCCATGGCCGAAACGACCACGATAAGTAGCCCTGGTTCTTTGCAAATGATAGATGTTGTGTTGATTACACCTGCAGCATCTTTTACCGAAGCTCCTCCAAATTTGAATACCTTCATCTTTTATTGTTATCTGTTTTTACACCTTTCAAAAGCGTTTTAACAAAGTAACAAAAAAGCGGGGATATCTTTCTGAAATAGATTAGAATTCCAATTCAAATGGGAATGGGTGTATTTCTTTATGATCTGTATCTTTGGCTTTTATCCAAAGCATTGTAATACTTCTTAAATTCAGTAATCAGCTTTTTATCCTTTACCGGATCGAACCCGCACACTTCCTGAAGTGCAAATTTCACCCCTTTTGACCGGCAATTATCAAAAAGGATGTCACTGGTAGAACGGTTACCGTTTTCATCGGATGCTTTAAAATAAAACGCGTAAGCCATTGCTTTAAGAATCTTATCGAATTTCATTCCAAGGCTTATTCCCAACCGTATAATTCCTACAAAACGGTCATCAGGCCCCAACTTTCTGGGACGATCCTGCCCTACCCTGAAGATAGTATCCCGAAGCGCTTTATTCCTGAACCGATAGATAAGATCATCAATATGAGCTTCCAGATCTGAAGCTGTAAAATCCCCGGGATAAGCGGTACTTAGAATAGCTGCTGATTGAAGCATTACATCCCTGGTGAATCGAAATACGTCGCTATCGTCAAGGACTTCGTATATATAAACAGCTTCGGGGTGCAGCGCATAACCATAATAAGCAGCTGTGGCATGTCCAAGGTTATGAATAAAAGCTTTGCGGTCGACCCAGGCTTTTATATTGCTTTTGGGGGCCAGCCCTTTTATTTCCGGGATCGGCGATTTGAATCCTTTCTCATCGAGGATCAAGGTATTATAGGGTTCTGCAAAAACGACGAGCGGGTCTTTTCCCAGTACGGCCTGCGGGATGATCGGAACCATCTTGCCAATGCTGGTTTCGACCAGTCCGACCAAATCATCGATGGGGAACCCGCCGGGCAGGCTCTTCATCAATTCTTCCCTTACAAAATCAGCTGCCGACCTCATATTCTCTGCAAGTATAATATCCAGCGGTGTCTCTGGATTATTACTATTCCGCAATACTAAACCTGTAGCAATAACAGGGATAATTTTTTCAAGTACATTCTTGCCGACCGAAACGGCCAAAATTCCGGCAGTTGATACAGCCTCAATAACCTTATCCTTCTCCAAGGCGGATATCGCCTGTACATTTGGTACAATAATTTCTTCTTCTTTCTCCCCCTTAATGACAACCCGGTAACTTCCGTGATTGTTAAGTCCATCAATAATTGTCTGGTCAATATCGATAAAGACAACTTTGTAACCGCTGCATCCGAATAGCTGCCCGATAAATGACCGGCCAATTTTCCCCGCTCCGAAAATTACTATTTGATTCTTTTTAACCATTTCGCTGCTGTTGGTAGGATTCGTAATAGGGTTTTATTTTTGCCAGCTTTTCACCCGACTTTTGTTCGAAGTAAGTTCCGCCCATATAAAAACAGGCGAATCCGCCCGAAACAATTCCCCAACAGCAAGCTTCTTGAATGTCAGGATGTTGAACCCCACCTTGTAGTTGATTTACGATTGAAGCGATGGCCCCACCGACGAAATTATCGCCGCATCCAGTCGTATCGCCACCCTTGTTATATTTCAACTCTTCGATAACTTTTTGAGATACTGATAATTCAGTTAAAACCAGCGGTTGAAAAAACGGACCATTGGAGTAAACAGAAATATTTTTAGATCCATTGGTGATGATCAGTGCTGAAACCTTCTTGTCCAGAAAAAACCGGATGGCTGCTCCGGCAGCGGTTTGGCCACTAAGGCGCAAAGCCTCCTCCTGATCGGCAATCAGCAGATCGATGTATTGATAACTTTCGTCACTGTTTCCCAACGGCCATTTCCGGTCAGGGCTTAATTTTTCGTTCCGGAAGTCAAAAACGGTATTTACAATGGTGATGCACCCATTCAATTTAGCCTTTTTCAATAATTCACGCATATGATCATGTATCACCGGAACCAAGGCGGTACCGCCAAAAACAACAAGATCCGAACTGAAGAAATCATCATCCAGATCATCCGGCCGATAATCCCAGGCTGCACCTATTGAATTGATGAACATCCGTTCGCCGTGACCATTATCAAAGTCCGGATCAGAAAGAACAACTGTTGAAGGGGTAATATTTTCAGTAAGTTGATAGTCGTGAAGTACAACCGGGGTTTTCTGAAGCGATGAAAGCAGATATTTACCGGCATCGTCATTTCCCCCGCGCCCGTAAAACCGTACTTCGCAATGTGCAGGATCAGTTAATTGGGCTGCATGGATCAATGAAACGATGGAAGGGCCACCGATATTCTTTTTATCTGGGGCCCTTCCACCCGTAATTTGGGTTAAAACCGTTTCGAAAGGGGATCCGGCAAATTCCACAAATTCTTCATTAAACACCAGGTGGCCTGGAGTCAGTCCACCGTCCCCACGTTTTAAAGAGATGAAGGGACGAAAAGAATCGCTGGAAAAATCAATATCCTTGTATAAAAGATCCACCAGGCAGCATCCAACCCCTGAAACAATAATTTTCTCCGACATAATTTAGATATTTGAAAACAGAAGGATTAAAGGAATTTTAAATAGTCACTCGCAAGCAGATGTACCGGTTTCTCATCTTCTTCAATAACAGGAAACCTTCCGACCGGCTCGTGAAAACAATTATCATTGTTATCGTCGTTTACTGTGCTTACTTCACCAACCAACACTTTGCCCTTACCTGTTTCGCCATAAAAACGATGGTACATGCCTTGTTCAAGGCAAATACTTTCGCCGGGAGTTAAAACAACCTTTCCGCCGGCAGGAACAGATCGCTTGATGCCGTCAACCTTAAAGAACACCGGAGTAGTATCGAGTTGATTGTCAGTGGTTGTATTATAGAGTTCAATGACAAGATTTCCTCCGCCACGGTTGATGATATCTTCCATCTTGGACCAGTGGTAATGCATCGGGGTTTCCTGGTTCTCTTCAACAATCATGATTTTCTCGGCATACGGCTTTTTATCCACATTAAATTTCCCGTTCCTGATGGTGAATAAAAACAGGCCGCGTTTGTAGAAATCCCCTGAACCAAAATCGGTAATATCCCATCCAAGCATGTTTTCGATAATCCCTGAAGTATCCTCTTTGTTCGCATTCCAATCTGCGACACTCCAATAGGCCCATGGAGGTAGAATAAAATGTGACTCTGCCATAAATGCTTTGGCATTTCTCAAAATTTGATTGATTTCACTTCGTTTCATGATTTTTAATTATTGAATTAGTGTATTTTACTTTATAAAAATTCTTATCGTGATAATTAACCTGACATCATTCCTCTTTCAGCTTAAATGCGCTGTACAACAGGTAGAACAAGGCGATCATCAATACTGCCATACCTCCGGTCTGCCCGAGCGAATCGGACGTAACTCCCATGATCAGCGGGATAACGGCCCCGCCAGCAACCCCCATAATCAGGAGACCGGATATTTCGTTGGCATGATCCGGCATTTTTTTCAACGCGGCAGAGAAGATGATGGAAAATACGTTGGCAACTGTAAATCCCAGGATGAACACCATGGAGAGGATTCCCCACAGGTTTCCGGTCAGCAGCATAACAAGCAGGGCTGGAATGGCAACCAACATGCTCACAATAAAAAATTTGCGCCCTGATAACTTCACCAATAGAATAGCGCCCATAAACGTTCCGAGCGTTCTGGCAACAAAATACAAACTGGTTCCCAGGCCGGCTTTTTCAAGCAAAATACCGCATCGGTCCATCAGGAATTTAGGAACGGTGGTATTCAACCCCACATCAACCCCAACAACGAACACAATGCCAAGGAAAAGCATGAGGACCGTCTTGTCCTTTAATAAGCCAAACGACCCGGCAAATGTAGAAGTGCTTTGACTGAGCGGTTTTTCATGGATGGGGGTAAGTAGGAGCCACAAGCCTGAAATCACGGTTACAGCCGCAAAAACCAGAAAAACCAGTTTCCAGTTTCCAAAGTTTCCTGCTGCCACTCCGGCAATGATCGGCCCCAGGAAAGCGGCAATTGCCTTAATGAACTGGCCCAGGGTCAGGCTGCTGGTCAACCGGTCGTCACGGACCACATTGGTGAGCAGTGGATTTAAGGAAACCTGGATAATGGTGTTCCCGATTCCAAGCAGACCAAAAGCTACCAGTATCATTGGGAAGTTGTAGCTCACCAATGGCAGCAGCATGGCCAACAGGCTGATGCCCATACTTATTACCACGGTACGCTTACGTCCCAGTTTGTTCATCATCATGCCTGTGGGTACTGAAAGTATAGCAAACCATAGGAACAAGGTCATGGGCAACATATTGGCAAGGGTATCGCTTAGTGCGAAATCCTGTTTCACGTAGTTGGTCGCGATCCCGACCAAATCAACAAGGCCCATGATAAAAAATCCGAACAGTACCGGTAATGCTTTAGTTATTGAAGTCTCATTTTTCATTTTAGCAAGTTATTCTGATTGTATTTTATTCCAGGTTGCTTATGTTTTTGATTAAGGTATCAATTTCATCCATTCCATTCAACAGCTCAATGGTCAGGTCAAAATTCCTGATTTCGCCCGGCTCCAGGTATTCCAGAATCCCGCTGTTCCGGGGATCTACACGGCCTCCAACATAGCAATTGCAAGGTTCCATTCCCATCACATACTCGCCTTCGCCCATTTGCTTCCATTGTGTAAAGTTGAAAAGCTGGTTTTTATTGAAATGAATAGCCACACCTAACTTAACCCTCTTATTGATCAAAGCCACACTGGTACCGCCTTGCGCATCCGACTTAAGGTTATGATAAAAAACCTGCTCCGAATAATCCGGGGTGGGCTGTTGGCATTGATGGTATGAGGCTTCGCCCTTCACTGCTTCCGGATCCCTTGGTGTTAGTTTACCGGTAGGTGTGACCAGGATTGAATCTTCATCAAGCAAAGGATATCCCAGGTTAAAGTGAAACAGCAGCATGAGCGCTTCCTTTCTGAACCCGAAATTCTCTATCGCATTTTGGATGGTTATTCTGTTTTCGCCGTATTTGCAAATGATTTTTCGGCTAAGGATCAAATTTTCTCCAAAAAGCCTGGTTTCGCGCATTTTGCCGCTGATCGTTAAAACCGGAACATCATTGATCCATTCGGTTGTGGCACAGATTTCCTCCCCCGGGGTATTCGAGATTCTTCCATGCATGCTGAAAGTTTCACCATTTCCCTCGCAAGGTGAGCCGACATTTCGCAGGCCGCAGGTGGTCAAAAAACCTGCATAAAAACTGCGCAAAAAACCAATACCTGTTTCGTCGTAATATTCAGGTGCAACAATCCCGGTTTTACTGATATAACTGCAATTGGCTCCCTTAAACGACAACCCGGCAATATCCAGGCACCGGTCGGCCAATACGGTAAACTCCAGCCCGGAGCCGTTCCTTATGTCGAAAGCTTTTACCCCTTTTGATGTTCCTCCTGATAGGGTATATTCCTTAATTCCAAATAGCTGGCTAAAATCGCCCACATATTTGCCCAAAAACCTTTTGGTCGAATTTATTGCTGCCATCTTTATTGTTTAATACCGAGGGTTACTATTTCGTGGGGCTTCAGTTTTACTTTGACCGATTTGCCCAAAATTACAGGCGCTTTCGCATTTCCAAGTGGCAACTCAATTAAAGTAAGGTTTCTTACCGATTTGGCCGCAACCGGCAAATTGATTGTGGCAGTTGTTTCCTTTCCTTCCACCTCAACCAATCTGATTATAAGCTCTTCAGCTTCTTCAGCCTGTTTTATCCCTGTCATTACAATGTTTGCAGGAGAGACATCAAAAAAGGATTCCTCTTCGGGACGGGTCGCATGTTTTTTTACAAGCGCCAAGGAAGGAGGTTCTGCCGCATAAACAGGTACGTTAAAGTCTTCACCTTCAGCCCAGACGCCATTCTTCCAGTCGCCTGAATGAGGATACAGGGAATAGTTGATGTTGAATTTGCCAAGATTAGGATAGATATCCGGGTTACCGGCTGACCGCATCAGGGTGAGCCTCAGGTTTCCGTTATGATAGGAATGACCATATTTTGTTTTGTTCAGGAGCGCGATACCTACTTTCCCATCTGTAACATCCACCCATTTTTGTGCAGGGACTTCCTGCCCGTCGCCTTTTTCAGGTTCAACGCCATAAATATTGGTCTGTGACTTCATGTAAGAGGGGGCATCTTTCCCGTTTATTTTTCCGTCAACAGGTCTTTCAACTACATCAAAAGGAACTTGTGAGAAAAATTTTGAGTTATCCATGGAAATAGGAAAGACAGCTCTAAGCATGGGAGAATCTGTACTGTCGCTTCCTGTTTCCAGCCAATGCACTTCCATATTGTAATCGATACGCGGATAGGAGCGGTAGAGGTAGGTGCGTTCAATAAATCTTGATTTACCCCATATCCTTACCGTTTCGACACATGCCCTTACCGGTCCGTCTTCAACAACTTTTACACTGGCAACATTGGTAACTTCCTCTTCTTTTACAATTTTATTAATGGCCCACGATTTCATCTTACCCTTCTTATCTTCAAGTGACATTTTTAGGGTATTTAGCTGACCGCCTTCCCTTACAAACTCCTTATTGGTACGTTTGTCAAACAGGCTGACAATGTTTCCTGTTTTCATGTCGAACTTTACTTTGAAAAAATCGGTTTCGAAGGTGTTGTTGCTAAATGGAATAGTCTGGTTAAATTCGCCAGGTTTGGTCATATCGACATAGAATGTTTTGTAACCACCGGCTGGCATGTTCTCCGCCACAAATTGAACTTTTGATGTAAATCCGGGAGGGGTTGATTTCCCCCATACGATCTGTGCCGGATAGGTTTTACCGGAAGCATCGCGTAGCAGTACCGTAGGAACATCCCCTTGCCCCTTATCGACGGGCTCGATGTATTTTGAACCGTAATAATCGCCCCAACCTCTAAATTTGGCTGTTGCTGGTTCCTGGTGCGAATAAATATTTGCTTCGATAAGGGCTTTGCGGCTGTATGGCTGAAGATTATAGGCCACAACAGGCTGTCCAATTCCAGTTTGGAATTTTACCTCGTCGGCCATCTTACGGAATGCATTGTCCCGTAGTTCGGATGATTTCCGAAGTACTTCGGTATAACGGGACACCGCTTCCTTATTGGCTTCGTTGATAGCCGAGCCTGGAAGAATGTCGTGAAATTGGTTAAAAGTTACCGTAGTCCAAAGATCCCGAAGTTCGTCAGCCGGATATTTGTCGCCACTGAGCCAACGAAGTGTATTGAAGAATTCGCTGCTGAAAAGGGAGTTCTCGCAATTGCGGTTTCCTTCTTTGATATCGGAAACATTTGAATAACAACCTTCGAAAATGAATTGCATCTCCCCATGATGGGTTGGCCTGCCGCTCATCTCTTTTGAAACTTTGCTGAAAAAATTACCGGCCGTTGTAAACTTAACTGCGGGATACCCGGGTGTATTGTCCAGCTGGTGCACCATCTCAATGTTGGCGCGTGTCGGACCACCACCGTGGTCGCCAACACCCGTAATCTGCAACAAACGATGCTTGTCAGGAGTAATCTTTTGTAATTCGTCCTTCAATTTTGGGGTAATGTCTCCATTGTAAGTATCATTTGCATAACACAATACTTTCGAAGAATCACTTCCCATCCACCAGAACGATCCTTTGTATGGTTTGCAACGATGAAAATAAAAGTAATCACAACCTGCTTGTTTCAGAATCTGTGGCATTTGCGAAATATGGCCAAAATTGTCGGGTAGCCAACCTATGTGTGCCATTTTCCCAAACCGGCTCTGAAAATAGCGCTGGCCTAGAAGAAAAGTACGGGTTATCGCTTCTCCCGACGAAAGGTTCATATCACCTTCGGTCCACATGCCACCGGCCAGTTCGAGCCGCCCGGCTTTTACATATTTTTTTACCAGCTCAAACAACGGGGGATCAACTTTTTCGACAAAATTATAGACCGCCGCTTGACTTTGCACCATGGTGAAATCGGGAAATTCATCCATAAAAGCTACTGTTTGACGAAGATTGTCATTGGCCATCTTCATAGTTTCCGAATAGGCCCACAACCAATTCATGTCCATGTGCGCGTGGCCGACAACATGAATTGTATCTTCCGGCGGCGGTGCGATGTTTGCATTATTTTCTGTCTTTATATCCTTTCCAATCGCAGATGCCCCTAAAGGCAAACAAATTGCACATAGAACAATAGTTGCTAATGTGCTGATAATAATTCTCTTCATAAAAAGCTGTTTTATTAGTTATGTATAATTAATTTTAAAATTCATTAATGGCTTCAAACATAGCCACAATATTTTCGGGTGGCACATCGGGCATAATGTTGTGAACGGTATTAAATACATAACCACCGCCTTTAGTAAACACTTCAAGGTTGTGCTTTACATGGTCCTTCACCTGCTGAGGAGTCGCTCGGTTCAGGATACTTTTGGTCTCGCATCCGCCTCCCCAAAATGTTATATCACGCCCAAATTCATTTTTCAATCGCTCGGGTTCCATGTTGGCAGCATTAATTTGTACAGGGTTCAAAATTTCAAAGCCCGCTTCAATAAGTTCAGGAATCAGTTCATAAATGCCGCAGCAGCAGTGAAGCATAGTGCGGGCCGTTATACTATCTTTGGTCTGAAGTTCGGACAGAAGTTCCCATACTTCTGAATTAGCCTCTCCATGGTGCCCGAAACCATTTGTTTTTTCGGCATCTGTCGGCGGGTCCCAACGGTCAAAACACAGAAAATGCCCCATAAAAGCCGGCTTCTCTGATTCTTTTGTATGCCAGTTTATCGGGTTAATTGGCAAATCTTTAAAATAGAAATCAGTATATGATCCGCCCATTAAATTGACCTCGAGTACTATGTTGTTATTTTCTATCTTCATAATGTTATTATCAGAATCAGGAGTCGTGATGAAATATTCATTGCTCTCCTATTTTTCGATTTTCAGATTGATAATTTCCCATGGTTTCACCGCAATTTCGATGCTTCCATCTGCCTTAACCGGGATTTCCCCTAAATTATACTCTAACATATCGGTCAGATAGACTTTTGAAAAAGCCTGAAATCCCTTTATTTTTGCTTTTGTATAGCGACCTTCTGCTTCGTAGAACCTTAAAAATAAGTCGGCTCCATCTTCTCCTTGTTTTAAGGCAGATGTAATAATATTGGATGGGTTTAAAGAAATGAGGCCTTTTGACGTTGGTAAACTGACCGTGCTTCCTTCTATTTCTCCTTTTCCTGAGTATGCTGTTAAAGGTGAATTGAATGCCAATCCGTCTTTGTAAGCGAATCGCCAGTTTCCATCGTGCGGATAAAGAGCCATCCGGTAGCTGTGGCTTCCGGCCTGGGTAAACCAATAATCCGGATTCCAGGCCAGGCTTTTCCTAGATGAAAGTAATACATGCTGTACCACCGGATAATCCACGGGATCAGTCGTTTCGTCCCGAAACAGATGGATAGTCATGTCAGATGCAAACAAACAACCATTGCCTTTGTAATTCCCAGTCGATACATCCGCCCAATTCACTGCTTCTCTGAAAGGCAGGTCTTTTCTGGCATACCGATCGGCGAACTGGCATTCATGATTATCGGGCAGATAGGAATAATCGATTTCATCACGCCCCATCTCAACTGTTCCGAAGGGTACCTCGTAACTTGCACGGAATGATTTGTCCATGTTTATCGGAAAGACGATCCTTAGCTCTTTCTTCTTTTCACCCGTCCAGTTCAATATGTCTGCCTCAATGACTAATTCCCGGGAGTGTTTATTTAGAATATACCGCTCCCTCAGCGTGAAATATTTCAATTTTGCTTCCTTCTCGATTATGCAACGGATAGAACTTTCCTCGGCACGAATCGTTTTAAATTCGTGAAGGCTTGTTTTGTCAAAATCTGTCATATTCACAATGGCGAAAGATTCCCATGCCATATCCGGGGCTGTCATCTGGATAACTTCGCCTCCAAAAAACTTATCTGTTCTCAGAACTTCCTTTTTACTGATCTTATCATACAAGGATGTAATGCCACCGGGGCCAAACTTTACCTTGATCAATTCATTTTCAAGAGCGTCCGCCTTTATTTTCACATTGCCTTTTGGAAATGATTTTACAGCTGTGGCATAATAAGTTTTAAATCCAAAAGAGGGAATATCCCTGACTAAAAAAGCTACTTCAATAGATTGTTGTTCAGAAATATGCTTAATTACTTCTACGGGAACAGTATTTCCGTTTCCATCTTTAATCTCCAGTCCTTTCCAGTTTTTGGGATAATGGATCGTGCAAGCGGTAATATCCGTTCTTGCCCAGCCGGTTGCATTATAAACCACCACTGGTATCTGGTTTATATCGCCCTGAGGCACCAGATTCAGCAATTGCTTTCCGGCAGAAAAAGTGAGATCTTTCCCGATCTGAAGTGATTTCTGATAGGATGCCACATAAAAACTATCTGTTACGGTTCCCCGGTTTCCACCCCAGCCATGATCGGGCCAGCAATTGGCTAACCAGCCCTTGTCTATTTTATCTTTTGGATAATTAACTGATTTATCAAGTGTATTTAACCATGAATAGAGACCTTCGGCTTTAAGCAGTTCGTTATGGCCTTTTCGTCCCATTAACAATCCTTCCCTGTTGCCAGGTTCATCATAGTATGCCCATGCCATTGGCCAATCGCCTTTCATGGTTTCGATGTTAAGTTCGCCTTTCCCAAAAATCTCTTTCAAGGCACCTTCTGGTTCTACAAATCGTATTTTTGGAGGGCATATCTGCTTCGCTGGATCATTATTAAAGTTTTCATTCCATGCAGATGCAAACTTCTCCATGACCACATTCTGATGTTTGGTAAATGGAATAATGTCGGGACATGGAGGTAAATAGTCAGAATTAAAATCATACAGCATTGATTTTGGCATTTGACGGGGCTGGTAATAATACTCCCTTTCATTCAGAAATTTTAGCCAACCGGTATTATTTACGGGGTTCATTAACCCATAAGGTGCTGCATATCTGAACGCAAACATGGGAATTGATGTACCGTCAAGCCCTTTCCAGTAATAGAACCCCCAGGCCATACGACCCTGAACCATATAATCAATCCCTGATTTTTTTAAAATCTGGGGCAATTGATAGGTCAGCCCCGGGACATCGGTATTTATATATAACCTGGTATCGCATCCGGGGAAGTTTTCACGCAGCCACCTGCGACCGTAATAAAATTGCCTGATCAATTTTTCCTGTCCTACATGTACCTGTAGACATTGAATATAGCTCGCACCAAAAGCAAATCGTTTCTCGTGCATACGTTGAGCGATCTCTTCCTTTCGCTCGGGATGTCGTGCCAGGAACTCTTTTAAATATTCAACAGATTCCATGGTATATTTGAAATCCGGGTCTTTCTTCATCAACTCCAATGCAGGGATAATGAGTTCCGACGAACGGTAATCGGCTGTGACAGCCTGGGTATTCAGCCATCCTAAGTCGTTATGGTTCGTATTGATAATATCAAATGTTCCTCCATCAAAATAATTCTTCTGGTATGGTTTTACTACTACCGTTTGTTCCGGGTGAAACATTCCGTCGGGTGAACTTATTCTGAAAGTCAGTTTACTTTCGATGTAAACAACAGGTATCCAAACTTGCTGAACAGTAGCCGAATTAGCGGGAATTTCATTCAACGCTATCGTTCCGAAGTCTTTTCCATCCTGAGTTATTACCAGATTTGCACCCTTTATTACTTTACCTGGATTTATAATTTCAATTTTTGTCGATTGAACAGGTTTGTCACTTTGAATATCATACATTTCAAATGTATTGACTCTTAAACCAGCTGAATTTTGTTTTGAAAATGCCTTGACTTTGCAAAGTCCTGTGTTTATTTCTCCGGAAGCTTCCCAAACCTTTTCAAGGACTAATTTCACTGAACTGGTCACAATTTCACTGGGCAATGTCACGATCTGATAATATTTGCATAATCTGAGTTCTACATCAAGGATGGTTCCTTCTGAAAAAATAAGCTTTACATTCCTCGGCACCAGGTAATTTGCAGTCCGCATGTAAGGATCTAGAAGAAAATCGTAAGGTGTCGCTTTATTGACTATCCATAATTCTTTAATCTTTTGTGGTTTGTTCCATTTAATACTGATCCAGGCACCTTCCTTTTCCTGATCTGCTTCCCAACACAGTTGCAACTTTTCTTCGGAAACGTTAGAAGGGGGAGCCATCCAGGCCGGGCTGGAGAAGGTGGAAGAGGCCTCAAAGGAGACTCTGTTTCCTTTAGTTATCAAGTTTGGATTATTATCCTGTGCCATTATCGAAATTGATAAAGCAAATAATAACATCAAATTTGCAAATATCTTTTTTTTATTCATTTTCAATAATTCTTAATTATTAAATGACAGTTTTCAAAAGTTCTTTTACCCTCTTTTGTAAAGCTGATATTTCCCGATGTTTCTGCCTGATGACTGGCAATAACCTGTTGGTGCGATTTGCCACCCTCCTTAAAAAGTAGGGGCGCGTTTAAAAATTCAATTTTGGAAGACTGTACATTCTATCCATGCAGAAGCGTGGCGTATGTCAGCACCACCAAAGAGATAAAAAGTGTTATCAACCGCAATTTCATAATTTTATCCTTATTTGTTTTTTGATAATTCTCATTTGATTTCAACACTTACACGCTTTACCCTTAAATCGGTGTTAAATGCCTGTATCCTGAAATCAGCGCCACCATTTTGGCGGCCTGCAAATTTGGCATCTGTGACTTCAAATGAAGCCTCTTTCCATGTATTAGTGCCAGTAGTCTGTACACTCTTCAATCGCTTGTATGCCCCATTCAAAGCTGCATCTTTATCATTTGAGTCATATTCAATTGCAAAGCCCGAATTCGTAGAATCATAATACTCAACTCTCACCCTATAAATTGGGTTAACTCTATTCAGCTTGAAAAAGACATTGACTTGAAAATACATATACATGCCACCATACTGCGTTTTCTCAGGCTTTAGACAAGGAACTCCTTCTACCATAATCACTAATTTTTTGCCATCGTCATTTTCTACATACCTAATTCCATTGTTATCTCCGTTTTGCCCAAATGTAATAGACACCTTATCCGCCCCTAAAAACTCCCTGCCGGGAAAGTCCTCAGGTATTTTACTTTCCTTGAAATAGCTGGCATATTTAGAGGTAATGTCTATATACTGCCTACCGTATTCGAGGGAATGGGCAATATCTGTCCCCTCATGGTATTCATTCCATGTCTCAATAGCCACTATATTCATAGCACTATCCATAGCACTTAGCGCAAGAGCCTGATTCCAGCTGTCGATGAAAAACTGGCCGTCCTTCCTTTCCCTTACAGGGGTTGTTCTGCCAGGTACTGCTCTGTCATCATACCCGGGACCTATAGCTATTGTCCCTAAGGCGTTTATGCCATTAAGTGCAGCACCCCATTCGTAGATATTTTCAGATATTGCATTTCCCCAGGATTTTTCCCTGACTATATAGAGGTCTTTTCCTCCGAAGTCCATAGAAAAGCGTTTATCTGCAAAGTCAAATGTACCCTGATCATATTTTTCTGCAAAACCAGATGAATACAGCCACACAATTGGTTTACCATTAATCCTTGCTCGCAGGTCAGGAGGAACAACGGAAAAGAAGTCCCTTATGAGCTTATAGAAATACTCTTTGCCAAAAACAGAAGTAAGATCAGGCCTTTTATTGGCCGTTTTTAACACACCCTCGAATTGAAGGGATGAGGTATCATAAAACATGCCTATTTTTGGTGGATTAACTCCTTCAGACTTTAGGATTTGACATGCCCCAACAAGTTTCTTTAGTCCGGATATGCTCCAAACAAGATTTCCGCTATCTCCCCAATATACAGGAAGGACTATGTCTATGCCCGCATCAATCATGTCAAGGAGTTCCTGCTTGTGCCAATTAACATTTTCATAACTAAAGCCTTGCATAGTTGGAGGATGGTGTGTTAAGGCATCAGCACCATCGCCATTAAATATATGGGCTTTGGTATCAACATTATACCAGTAAAAATAATAGGTAGCAACCACCTTATCCTCTGCTGTAAATGATCTCAATTCATTAACAGGTTGCTCACTTCCTTGAACGTACTGACCCGGAGGTACAAGGTTTAATACTGATTCGACCCCACTATCTGGTTTAGCCCCGATATTAGGCTTTTCTTTAGCACAATTACTGGTACATACCGCCAGCACAGCACAAATCAAACAAACCACCATACTTCTTGCTTCACTTTTTTTCACCATTGTAGTTTCGTTTTACAAATTTCACTTATTAAGGAGTATTTCTAATCTCCTTAATTTTCCCATTAGCAGCTTCAGGGGTTTGCCTTAACCAGATTCGATACAACTCAAAAAATGTTGGAGCATCCAAGAGTTCTATTTTAGGGTTTTGTGTGTTTAATTCATTCACTACATCCACATACCAAGTGGGGGTCTTTAGAATACTCCTAAACCAGTGAAATGGAATCATAGGACGCTTTTTCACTTGTGCCAAAATATTGGCTACAGCCTGTTTGGTGTCATCCTCTTGAATATCCCATACAGATCGCAAAACCGGCATGTTGCCGTGTAAACGGCTTATATCCGATTTTTGCGGAACAATCCCATTCGGGCTAAAAGATTCGTAGCAGTTTAGGCCATCCTTATTTAAGCCTGGAGCATATCCATCAATCACAAAACCTGTAATAGTAATATCCCAGGTTTTATAGTATTTTTTGCAGTGTTCTGCCCAAGTATTCAAGCCACTTGGTAATCCTGATATTTCACGAGGCTCTTGCAGCATTCCTGGGTTAAGGTATCCAGCCCCATTATCCGCTGCTGCAAAGTAGTCGTTCTTAGTAGCAGTCATTCTTTGGTAATGCAATGCCATGGGAACGCGCTCTTGCAACACAGGGCTAACGCTCCACATCAGAGGTACCTCTCCTCTTTTAGGATCGTCCCATATACTTGGCGTAGTTTGCGAAACCCATGCTGCAGCATCGTAGTCACCCACGTAAAACACAAAAAAGTCTCGCCCTTTAAAATCCACTTCTCCTTTTTCATTCAAATATCCTCTCTGCTTTAATTCAGTCTCGGTTACCCAACTTTGTTTATACACTTTTTTTAATGGAAAATGTTGCCAAAATGATGCATTTGCTAAAGCACCTAGTCCAATAGCATCCGCATCCATAAAGGCGTTGTAGGCACTGATTATTTTGGAGTACTCCCACTCTGTAGGGACGTCCTCGTGCTTTCCATTGGCATGTTTGGTATATTTGATAGCCCATGAGGGAAAGCCACCTATGTAGCACATTTTTTTGCCTTTATTCTGATCGTAAGCCTGTATAAGAAATGCCTTTAGTGTACTCAAGTCTGTACCCAGGGTTTGTGTCGTATCATCTGTTGCAGGCTCATCATCCCATGGAGAAAGGTCGAAGAAAAAAGCTTTTTTACTTACAAAAAAGTCGTGATTTGATAGGGTGTGGTGGTTAGGAATATTAATTGCCTTTGGATTTTTTCTCCACGTCTGGTCTATGTAATTGGCTCCATACCCCGAATTACACCTGCCTTGTTTCATATATATATCGATAAACCAAAGGTAGGGATCGTTCTTGATCGAGCCGCATGATGGAAGTTGAGTGCCAGGTAAGTTGCCTTTTCCTGTGAATTTAGGGGTGCCATCCTCGTTTATAAGACGAACCTTGACAGGTAATTTTGGGCCAGCAAGCACAACTTGTGAGTACAGACTACGAGGAGAAAGATCGAAACGTATGGCAATCAAATCTTCAGTTCCGGCAATGGAAGAAGCCACATTACTCGTCGATGCCACGTTGGGGTCATATACTACCACCCCTTTAATTTTATCTTTGTAATAGGTGATGGCATCAACTATGTTTGAAAGAACTAAAGTATCGCGACCTGCAAGCCATTCGCCTGGCTTACGATACATACTCCACCAATAATCATCAATACAAACCCCTTTAAACGCTATATACCGAATATATAAATGATGTGATTCCCTATTTACAATTCCTTGTAGAGTTGATATAGAGTGCATGTGATCCCAGGCTTCTTCAATATCTTGTTGCTTCGACAAATCAACGGTAAGTGTGTAACGCATGTCTAATATAGTGACAATTTTATCGTTGCTTTCCTGCCGTTGGCAACTGCTGACAATTAATACGAACAATGCATAAATAACGATTTTTTTCATTCCTATAATGGTTAGTTATAATTACTTCGACAAATTGTTCAGATCAATTTCTGTGATCGTTCCCTGGTTAACCGGGGCGGAATAAAGGCCGCTTGGGAGTACAAAATTGATTATGGATTCTTTGTCGTTGGTATTCAGGAAGAGCCAGCTGTCTTTTCCTATTTGAGTGGCAAATACATTATCCTTAATAAGATCACATGTTGGAAGTTTGAGTTCCAACAAGGTATTCTTGAGTGTATCAGAAAGGCCGTCCCAGCCGTTAACCCGAACAATCCGTCCTTTACCTATTATGCGATCGTTAGATCCTTTATTCCCAAACAAAATGTCCTCCGTTGCACGGGTACCTTCGACACTCTCAAACTTTGGAACGTCCATAACGATAACACGTCCCCCCTTTTTTGCCCAATCGGAAATACGCTTTGCATCCGAAGGCTCCATGACCTCACCCTTGATAATCACTAGGACCTTATTATGGCTTAGCGCTCCGGTACGAAGCATGCTTTCATCTACATAATCGAAATCAGTATAGTCCCTGAATTGTGCGGCCATATCTATATAGCCTGAACTTAAGCTTACAACATCCGCAGATTTTTTACCCTCCCAATTTAGAGTCAACGAAACATTTGGATACCAGAGTGCCACCGGGACAATCGGTTTATCAACATGAAAAAGATATTTCAGGTGCATTTGTTGAACTTTCATCCGTTCCTTTGTTGATGTCACGTTCCCGGGATAGTCATGAAGTTGGTTCGCGCCCGATGCAGTGGCATTGTAAATTCGGGCTATTATACCCTTTTCATCTTCAGCACCTGCCGGCTCAAATCCATAATATGCCCCATAATGCTTACCTGCTGATGCGACCCATCTGGTTAATGAAAAATTATTTGCATAATTGGAACCTTCATTAGTAATCCGCACACCCGCCCCGTATTTAGCCGCGACTCGTGTCTGTTCAGCGAAGTTTGAGCCGTGTTGTGGCACGGCGTCTCCACCAGTGCAAAGGTAGATCGGCGTATTCGGGAAGTACTCCCTGGTCGTACTTATCCACCATTCAGCCAAATCTGTCATATCTGCCCGATACCAATCTATAAAATCAACCCATCGGCGGCGAGCTAGTGGATCACCAGTTTTGACTTTCTCCTCAAACGCTTTGAGTTCATGCTTGCGTCCGGGAAAGTCTATATTGTTAAAGTCATTGAACTCAGTTCCCCATAACTTGTTAAGTTTCGCAATCTCCTTGTATCGCTTCTGTGTGAACTCCCGAAAACCAGCAAGTGCATACGGGTCATCACACCAGTAACCTGCATGATTATGATACTCACCAGGAACGTTGAAGGTCCATCCACCACCCCATACAGAGTAGATCGCCTCACCAAAATCACCCTGAATACCCAATAGCACCGATTCAATGACACCTGTCCCTTTGTAACGCTTTGAAAACTCAGCGATAAAGCCGTCAATCCGCTTCGGCAGGTTTGGGTTCCATAGCGACTCAATTTTGCTGTCAATGCCGTGCTCCAGACAGCGGCAGGGGAAGTGATCCGTGCTTGCACGGAACCAGTCTGGCGTAGAGTATGCTGGTGCCAGTATAAGGAAAGGCACCCACTGCAGGTTGTTATCTTTCAGAACCTTGACCGTCTTGTCCCACTCAGACCAGTCCCATTGACCCTCGCCTTTACGTTCGCACGTCTCCCACGTAACATAGCTTTCAATGCTTGTTACACCAAGAGATTTATAGAGCCGTGCAATTGAGTCATTTATACCGGCACCAAATGTATAGAACATACTCTTGGTTGCAGAAAGCTTTTTAAATTCACTTCCAGCTGGTCGCTTTTTAGCAGAGTCGGGTGAATCACTTATTAAGGATAAATCTGCCGCTTTTGAAGGAAAATACAAGCACACAAATACTACAAGGATTTTAATAAAAACGTATTTCATATTCGGAATATTTAAATAAAAATAATTAGCCTATTTTCACTCAATAAATATCAACCAAATTAGTTTATCGTTTTTTGTCAGAAAACATATTAAATGGTTTCTCCATTTTATCAATGCATCCAAAAGCCTGGATTTCAGCGTTCGGGTTTAAGATGGTCAATGGCTTATCCGACTTGTAATTGCGCATCCGGCAGCCAAACATGCTTATAGTGCATTTACCTTCGCCCCGAATAGTCATAAAATCCCATGATTCCCGAAGATTACTTATCGCCCCATTATCGCCCGAAAATGCTTCAACATTAGATATTGCTGTATGCCCTTTACCTTCAATTAATATTGGATGAATTTTCTCTATGGACTCCCCGGTATTTGCAATTATCGATCCCTGTGCTATTTGCCAATTTCTGTTGAATGAATTATTTCCTAATTTGTGTATACCTATGGTCACGCAATCCAAATTAAAATTTGTAAGTTGCCCATAGGTATCACCTCCAAGATAGATGCCTCCATATGCTCCAAAAGTGAATATATCCATCAATTGTGCATTATCTGTATGATCAATAGCATATGTGAATTTTTTCTTGGCAACCACGGCGTCAACTACTTGTTTGCTATATTGTCCATTTATAAATCGCTGAACTGCAGGATTAACATGACAATGAAGAATTCTCGGAATATCATAACAATAGTCGATTCTAATAAATTCACCACCTAAAGGATATCCATAGCAATGTTCAATCAACATCAACTCGCAAATAAACTGGGGAAAAGCCTTAAAATCCATTGCCAGGTACTCACCATAAAAAGTTAAACATGATAGTGTCACTCCTTGTGTAGAACTAGTTTTCGAGACTTGAATAGTTGGTGGGTATACAATTATTTTATAAGAGTCTTCTATGGTTTGTTCAGGATACCAGAACTGGATTCCTTTTATTTGCGTACCGGATTCGACAGTAATAAAAGGTAAATTTGTACCGCGAATAGCAAAAGCACTCCCGACAGGTTGTGGCTTATCCGGGTGTCTTGTCCCTCTTGGAACCGGACCGTGTACCACAACCAACGAAACGTTCTTTTTAAGAATAATACCGCTCGCGACTTCATAAGGGTTTTCCACGGGTTCTACAAAAAGCGCCGCACCTCGTGGAGATGCCCAGTCTATTGCTTTTTGTAAGTTCACTCGATTTACTTCAGCCGAATTCTCTGGTAAAACACCGAATTTTTGAATGCTTATTATAATAGTCTCATTGGTGCCTTCGATTCCGCTGGTAGCCTGGCAGATAAAAATCATACAAGCTATTAGCATCACTTTTTGAACATAAATGAATAGTCTCTTTTTCATGATTTTCTTTTTTTGATGATTGTATTTATACATATTTTAGCTCAAAAGTTATTTTTCAATTTACAATAACAGTCTGATTATTAATTACTCGCTTCAATAGCATTTATTCTATTCAACCAATAACCCCAATGATCATCCACTATTTTAATGACTCTTTTGGGTGTCCAATCATCATTATAAAGGCTAAAATAATCCAGGCTATTATTATTTACATTTACGAATTCCCATCCAAAGCGTGTTCCTTGCTTGAGCGTATTATTCAAAATGAGCTCAAGATATTGTTCACCATAATTATTAAAATCGCTGCCATTAAAAGTCATATGCTCCGTCACCGCCCAGTCTCTTTTGGTGTTGTGAATTACCTTCCAAACCCGGTCGTAGGCTTTTTGATTGGGTGAATTGGTTGGAAAGTGCCAGGACCAGTTAACCTGAATAATGTTTGGGGAAGTTAAATGAGTAAGAAATTCGACAGGGTCACCATCCCGTCTAACCTGTTCATTTTCTCCGGCATCCAGATAATCTACTGCCACATAGGTATTTTCCCCTGCGACTTCCCTATAGGCTGCCGCATCTTCATTAATCCATTTAGCCAGAAATTGAGCCCTGAATTTATTCCAGGTAAGGTTTGTAATAAACGACTCGGGTATCGGAAAAGAATCAGGCATTTTAGACTCCGGATCTGTAATATTATTTTCCTTCCGCCAATTATCGTAAGCAACTTTAGCATTATTGCTGTAACACAAATTAATTGAACCCATATATTGAGGTTCAGCCGTTGTTTCGAAGTACAAAATCTTTTTGGTATCAATACCTTTTGCCAGATTCTTTATGAAGTTATGGGCGGTTTCTCTGTACCCGGAATGGAAAATAGAAACAATGCTGGAACCAAAGCCATATTCAGTATCATTAACCTTATTCCCTTTATCATCTATCGCATAAGCATCGGGATATATGGCCCAAAAACCTGAAGGTATCTGACCTCCTCCGACAGAATAGGTTTCGACTGAAAGACAGGGATACATCCCCTTTTCATAAATTGCATTTATTAATTTATTTAGAGGAGCAAGCGATTTATCAGAAATACCATCTCCATTGGTATCAAAATGATGCCAATAACAATTTATCTCTATCGCATTATAGTATTTATTTCTAAATTTGTCAAGATCAGCAATTAGCTGATCAACCTGAGGAGCAGAAGAAAAGTCTCGCAGAGGTTTTGCAATTTTCAAAAACTTCCACACTCCACCAATATAAAACTTTCCGTTTTTTATTTTCCATAGATTGTAATCAATAACTGGATTAGTTTCAACCTTAGGATTGGGAATCAAATCCATAGGGTCAGTTGGAGGTACATTTTCTTGTGAGCCGCCTTTACTACATCCATTCAATATAATAGCTATAAACATCAACAACACGAATCTGTATAACATAAGAATTTAATTAATTAATTAATTAAATAAACAACAAACACTGGTCAATTTTTATTTCAGGTGGTTACCACCGGAGTAATACTCCTTAAACATCCTGAAGAAGTTGTATGGATCGACCACCTCTATGTTCAGTTCTGGTCGTTTCTTTTTAAGAAGTTCAATAATCTCTATCACCTGACCAGGATCTGTCCAGACAATCCTGAAGAAGTAGAAAGCAGGCTTGTCAGTTGATTTTGAAGGAATTGAACCAGACATTGCTTCTGATTCCTGATCTAGGGACTGAAAATTGCAGGCTGAATTGATCAGCTCCATTACCGGCATTCCTTGCCACACATGTGGTTTAGGAACTTTACCTCCTTTATTGTGATAATCCAAAACAATAGTGGCAAATCCATCAGGTGAGAATTTCGTGAAAGCATCCTTAACTTCAGCAGATGGTTCATCCCAATCAAGCACCATTGGCGACAAAGTCATATCAAGCTGTTTGTAGAACTTCTTGTTGTGTTCAATGAAAAGAGGAAGATTTTCTTTTTTAATTCGATTAGGATTCATATATCCCGCAGCACTTGCATCGGCGCCAAAATAGTCATTCTTTGATTGCGTCGAGTAAAAATATTCCATGATATCTGGATATGTCTCCACCAGGTTAGGGTTAATCCCCCAAAGAAGCGGGATAGTTCCTCTCAGTGTGTCACTCCAGTGTTTAGGCATGAATTCATAAAGTGGCGTAGACGAATCGTAGTCAGCCATAAGAATGCATATGTAAGTTTTATCCTCTAACTTCTGAACAGCCTTGGACCGATGCTGCTTAAAAGAAACAACTGGCGCCTGGCTATGTAATGATTGATTATAGCAACTGCTTGTAATAGTGTTTTGGTAGCAATTGTAGGGTGATATTAAATGTACCGTCTCCCACTCAGTTGGCACGGGTTCGTGTGTACTCTTATAACCTGGTATATTGCTGTATTTTGAGAAAGAAAAAAATCCAGAGACTTCAGTCATCTGCTTTCCGGCAGTCTGTTTTAGTACTTCCTCCAAAATCATTTTATATGTTTCAAGATCAGTACCCAGCTTTTGGCCAGGATCGTCTTTTGGCGCTTCATCGCCCCAGGGGGAAAGATCAAATACAAATGAGCGGTTCTTTATGGCCCAATCCCTTGTAACAACATATCCGACATCACCATGTTCTCGGGTAGAATAGGAATCTTCATAAAGAAAGAGCCAATGTGCAGAACACAATTCTTTACTGAGATATTCGCGAATTGCCCAACGATACGCGTCATTTTTTTTACTCCCGGTTTCTCTTCCGGTAAACATCCCGCGCAGGTCTTTGATTACCTGAAGATTCCATTTCTTAAGATACTTTTCTGCAAACTCTGGACTGAGGACGATCCCATCTTCAATTCCGGCAATAGTATTCGCAACATTCATCGAAGCCGGAACTGAAGGATCCCAAATAATAGCGCCTTTGACCTTACCATCAGCGAGAGCGAAGAGTGAATCAAGATCTGGTAGTGGCTTTATATCACGTCCATTAAGCCATTTGCCTTCGGATGTAAGCAATTCCAGCCAATAAGCAGGTCTGCTATTGGTTTTAGATAGGATATACACTGTCGGAGTCTTCCTGTTAATGATTCCCTGAAGGCATGCAACCACCATTGCTTCATCATACGAATCGGCGGTCCCACTCTGCGAAAGCGTGTAAGTATAGAGTGGCGCAGCCCCTTTAGTATTTTTCTTATCAGCAACACCGCATGAAAAGGTGATTCCCAGGAGTACAACGAGTAATACGGGCAGTTTAAAAATGACTTTATTCATCTTAATAGATTTATATAATTGAATTAACTGATTTTATTATTCCAAAGTTTTATTATTGTTATCATATTTCTGCAATATCGAAAGCCAAATAACTTATCTGATTATTGTAAGGCTGCAACGTTTATTTCTCCTTAACGGGCCCAGGGTTTGTATTGTACTCCCTTCAATCGTGGAGTTTCTTTATCCCATTTAACTAATTTTTCCCTGAACCCAGTGGCAAGAGTAGCAGAGTTGCCGGTTTTCGCCAGATTATTCAGCTCATACGGATCCGCCCGCAGATCATAAAACTGGTATCGATCATCCTCAATGGCCGTATCCTCGCTATTCATAAGCATCCCGTACATATGCGTCGGGGTTCGAATGCCCATCGCGCAGAAAGGGGTTTCAATAAAGGTAAAATCCTGCGCCAGACGTTCCTTCTGTCCACTCAGAACGGGAGCCAGGCTCTGCCCCTGGACACTACCGGGAATCGTTCCACCACACAAATCAAGCAATGTGGGCATGACATCGATCAAAGAGGCCACCTGGCTGTTATTCGTCCCCGGACGGATTTCTTCGGGCCAGCTGTATATCATTGGAATACAGATCGCCTCTTCATAAAGACGTTCTTTATTCCACACGTGATGACTGCCCAGCATATCACCATGATCTGAAGAGAACACGATAAGCGTATTATCTTCCAGTCCGTTATCTTTCAGTGATTTGAGGATTTCTCCGACGGTATCGTCCGCCCAAGTCACCGCGCCATAGTATAATGCCGTCAGGTCTCTTAACGTGAAATCAGGCGACGCTTTTGCGGTTACCGGCTGATAATCTTTATTATAAAATGTTTGCCACATATAGATATGGAACCATTGTTCATCACGCGCAAGCTCACCGTCTTTCCAGACATTTTCCCGTAACGGCACCTCTTTCGGATTATACATATGCGAATACCTGTAAGGGACATCAAGGATCGGCATATGCGGTGATATAATATTGTAGTAAAGAAAGAAGGGATCCTCTGAATCTTTATTTAAAGATATAAATTCTTTCGCCTTAGTTATTTCATGATCTGTCGTAAACCCCGGTACAGGGTAAGTCTTGCCTTCATTTTTTGAAAAGCTGCCTTTGGTAAATATGCTGTCTGGTATCAGGCTTTCATCGAATCCCAAACGTGAAGGCCGTGTGTCGACGTGCCATTTTCCGATCAGGGCGGTTTTATAGCCGAGCTTTTTGAACTCTTCTGCTATCGTTGGATCTTTAAACTTCAACCGGTCATTACGGCCGAAAAGTCCATCGCCGGAGCTCATTTCATTGGTCCGGGAACCAACGCATGTTCTGCTATACTGACCAGACATCAGGTTTGACCTTGCGGGAGTACATACAGGGCTGTTGGAAATACCCTGCTCAAAAAGAAAACCATTTTGCGCAAGCCGATCGATATTTGGGGTTTTAACAAACTTGTTCCCATAACAGCCAAGCGCAAAACTCCGGAGCTGGTCACAGAATATGATAATTACATTCGGTTTCTTTCCGGACACCGGCCTATTAGGAATTGCCGTCTGCTCTGCATTTGCCGACCCTAACAATCCCCCCATAATGATCCCAGTAGCACCAACACCCACAGATTTCACGAAATCACGCCGGTTGATATTACTCCTTTTTGTTTTCTTCGATTTTTCCATAACGATCATTTATTTGCTTTCCATATTTTGCTCAGTTCAATGGCAACCGGTTTCGGATTTCCTTCGAAATCCAGAATGGAAGTATTGACCATGCACGGAAAACTGTCGTGCCCCATCCAGATGATAAAACCTCCGCAGCGTGGAAAACGGTCTTTATTGGTTTTCAAGGCAATCGCAAGGCCTTCGGCCTGACGTTTCTGGCTCCAGTTGACATATTCTTCCAGCGAATTGGTTGGCTTTCCATTGTGTTCGCGCAAAAAATCATCCCATTTCAACCCACCAGTTCACGTTCCGCCAAATTGGGTTTTCGATGCTGGCCGGAAGCGGACTAAATTCGCCACGGTATTTATTAATCATCTCAGCCGACATGGCTCCTGGAACTCCCACTTCAGAATGAAACAAGGCATCATCCTTCTGCCAGAAATCCTTCACGGCATTCATGGTTTTGTCGGTTGCGGTGAATGGAAGTTGCCACGGACCATGAACATCCCAGTTGTTACCACTGCCGAAGGTTTCAAGGGTTGCGTAAATGTTCGGACCCGAAGGGGTTCCCTCAACAAACCTTCGGCCTGGGTCAAGGAGATTCACCCATTGTTTCATTTCGGCAATCATGGCATGTTTATCGGTAATCGGCGCTGTATTTTCTTTGTTGTACAACTCGTTTCCACCACACCAAATTAAAAAACTGGCATGATGCTGAAACCGTTTCACATAGTTTTTCACGATTTGTGACATTCCGTAAATTTCTTCAGCGCAATCGGGCGGAGTATTGTCAATCCCTGAAGAGCTCATCGGAAAATCCTGCCAAACCAGGATCCCCATTTCGTCGCACAGGTCGTATAGCCAGTCTTTCTCCGGAAAGCCTCCGCCCCAAACGCGAATGGTATTGACTCCAAGCTCTTTGTATTTTGCCAGGCGCATCCGGTAATCTTCTTCTTTTAAATCGGCAAAATTTGGCCGGATGGGCGACCAGTTTACCCCCTGCAAAAATAGCGGTTGATTGTTGATGCTGCAAATCCAGGGATCAGCTTCGGCTTTTGCACCAAGGCAAGGCAGCCACTGGATGTTTTTGAAACCAACCTGACGGGTTACCACCTGAACTGCCGTTCCAGCTTCATCGAGCAAAGAAACCTGGAGCCGGTACAAAATTTGTTTTCCAATTCCGTTTGGCCACTAGCGTTTAATTTTTAGGTCTTTCCATATTTTTTGCTGAAGAAGTTCTTTGGCCGGAAGTTGTTCCGCAAAAACGGTTTTACCATCCTGGTCAGACAGTAAAATGTTCATCTTTCCATGAAGAATTGCACTTTTATTCAAATCGGCCTTGATTTTCAATTCACCTTTATCGCTGGTTTTATCGGCATCGGTCAGGATTTGAAGGTTTTGTATTTCAGCCTGATCTTCTTTAAATAAACTGATGGTCACTTTTTCAAAAATCCCGATTTGAACGATCCGTGGAATCCAATCCCAACCATAGTTGAAGCGCGGTTTCCAGTCTTTGATCTTCGAAGTCCAGCCAATTTGGGCCAGGTTTTCGGGTTGGGTTTCAAACACAAAAGCAATCGTGTTGTTGGTGGCTTTTAGGTAAGGTTTAATGTTGAACGACCAGGGAACAAACGCATTGTTGAATTGCCCCACTTCTTTGCCGTTAATCATCAGGATTCCCCGGTAATCAAGGCCAGCGCAATCAAGATTGATATTCTCATTTTCTTTAGGAATCAAGCTGTCAGGTATCTTCGACACGATAATCCAATGACGGTTTTCGACCCACTCGCAGGCAGTGTTGTTTACACCGATGTTCCAGTCAGGAATAATCCCGGCATTTTTCAAGGCCAATTGCACCGAGCCAGGCATGGTAAACGGGATATTCCTGAATTCGGCCCAACTTCCGGTAAATTGATTGAAGTCGAAATTCATCCGCCAGGAATTTGGCCGGTAACCCCATAGTTTCCAATCGAGCGAAGACGCATTGAACGTTTTCACGTTCATCCGCTCCGATTTCATTTGGGAAAAGCCATCAATGGCACCAAACTGCAAAACTGCAATCAGCATGATGATTAATAGCTTAGTATATTTCGATAGGCTCATGTTTTCGTATTTCATTTTGCTATAATTTGAAACTAAATCTTATTGGTAATTAATGCTTGAAGGTGGCGCATCGTTGCTGTTGCTGCCCCATTGTTTATTGGGCTGATTTCCCATTTCGAGTTCCAGTTTCCCGCCATTAACCAGATCGTTATGGGTAAACCAGGGTTTATTCAAAGGCTGGCCGTTCAGGAAAGCTTTCTGGATATACTTGTTTGATGAGGAACTGTTTTTAGCCACCACGGTGAACTCTTTTCCGTTTGGAAGCTTTATACTGATGTTTTCGAACACCGGGCTGCCAATGTTATACATCGGAATTCCGGGAGTTACCGGGAAAAATCCCATCATCGAGAACACCACGAAAGCCGACATGCCGCCGCCATCTTCATCACCGGGAATCCCAAAAAGATTGTCGGGGTAAAAAGTATTTAAAAGCATTCGGATACGTTTCTGGGTTTTCCATGGAGCGCCTAAATAATTATAAATGTATGGGATATGAAAACTTGGCTCATTGCCCATCACAAACTGACCCACCAAACCCGAAGCATCAGGCTGGGTGTACCAGAATTTCCATTTGGGCAAACCCAAATCTTCCCTGAAAAGTTGGTCGAGCTTTTCTTCGGCCTTTTGACGACCGCCCATCAGCTCAAACAATCCGTTCAAATCATGCTTGACATCCCAGTTGTAGGTGTATGCGTTGTTTTCGGTGAAGTATTCACGTCCGGCAAAACGTGGGTCGAAAGGTTCAATCCAGTTTCCATCCTTATCTTTTGGCCACATAAAGCCTTTGTCGGCACGAAAAACATTTTTGTAAAAGGCCGAACGTTTGAGGAACAGGTTTTGGTCGTCCGTTTTCTTCAATTCTGAAGAAAGACGCGAAATACACCAGTCAGAATAGCTGTTTGTAGTAGTTACCGAAACAGCCTGCCGTTTTTCCCAAACAGTATCCACAATCGAAACGGTTTCTTTTTCACCTTTTCGCAAACCGGGCATATATCCGTGTTCGTTGTAAAAATCATCAATCGCGGTCCGCGGGCCTTTTCTCCAGGGAATGAGCGTTGATTCGAGGGAGTTTTTCCGAAGACCTTCATAAGCAGTTTTCAAATCAAAATCCCGCAGTCCTTTGAACCAGGCATCGGTCATCCAGGCGGCAGCATAATTTCCGGTCATGGCTGGCCAGTCGCCAAAAATCAAAGCGAACGAGGGCATCGACCCGCCTTGTTCATACATTTTGATATAAGATCTGATTTTTTGAATTTCCTTTTCCGGATTCAGGATCATGTGAAGCGGTTCGAGCGCGATATGCATGTCCCAAATCCAGCTATCGACAAAAAAAGGTTCGTTTGACTCGTGAACCTTGTGGTCGAAAGCGCTGTAATATTTTCCGTATTCGTTAATATCAACCATTCGCTCGTAGCAACGGTACAACGAAGTGTAAAAAACTCTTTTTTGAGCGGTGGTCCCACCTTTCACATTGATTTGTGCCAGATCTTTTTCCCAAACTTTCCGGGCGTTATTTCTTACGGCTTCAAAATTCCAGTCAGGAATTTCGCGAAGCAGGTTTTGTTTGGCTTGTTCAATACTGATGTATGAAATGCCATAACGGAAGGAAACTTGTTTTGGTTGTTCGCCAACACCAAGTAATACCCATTTTTGATCTATGGGGTTTTGATATTGAACTTCCTGAATATCGTTGTCTGTTTCAGCATAAAAATAGGCTTTCATGCCTGAAAATTCTTCTATTCCGGATATTATGCGCTTGTCCTGAATCTTGATTTCGCCAAGGCCACTAAACACGCCTATCCGGAGAAAGTGCTTTTTATTGCCAACAAAATGAATCCTGAAATAACCACTTCTCTTCTGTGGTGAGAATTCCAGTTGATTGCCTGAACCACCCAATAGGGTCGAATAATAATAAGGGGTGGTTATTTCATGGTCATATTCCAGACGCTTTGCCCAAATGTCTTGTGTTATTGTTCCATCCAGGGGAAGAAAAGCAAATACGGAATATAACCTGTGTGATGCGTTAGTTAGCGGGAAGTTACTAATCTGGTCGTCTAGTTGGTCTTTACGGATTGGGAAAACCCTAACCATACAATTTGGCAAGTGTGTAGTGGGTCTTGTAGGTTCAAGAATAACCCCAACACCTCCAATTGTTGGATCAACATAATCCAAAGGCGATTTTTGCGCAAACAAAAAGCAGGATTGACAAATCAATAATATAAAGATAGCTTTTCTATAATGGCATTTCATTGTTCAGTGCTTTGATTATTGGGTAGTTTAAAAAGACGGGAATATTATAGGATCATAATTGTTATGCCTTTTCTTGAGCTGATTGTTTCAAAACTATTTATTTGTTATAGTTCATTCAGCTTTAACAAATGTGAACTGGTTTTGTGAAGATAATTCAAAGGCGGGAAAATATTGCTTTCCCGCCTTTATCTAAATTTTACTAATAAAATCTTATATTATCTATTTTGAAGACAACAGAACCAGTCACCCCGGTATGATAAATTCTCATGAATGTGATTGCACTAAGATTGGCATCACTTCCGGCTTTTATTCCATCCTTAAGATTAAGTACCACATCATTCCATCCATTCCCCAAACCTAAAGAATTATCAAAGCTCCATGCTAATTCTTGCTGATCGGGTCCACCAGAACTAGTTATTTCAATCTGACCATTCGCCGCCATATTAAATTTTGATAGGTCTGAAATAAACAGAGAAAATGATAAATGTCCGTTCTCTTTGTTTATTTTAGTATCAAATGGAGTTTTTAATACTCTCTGATAAAAAACAACTCCGGTTCCTTCCGCTTTAATAGAATAATTTCCCCTTTGCGGATCACTTGCATCTAGGCTTAGTGGAAAGCTACTATCCACGCCAGCGAGAGATTCGCAGTCATCAAATAATACACCTTTGTCAGGCTCTGGTGCAACAACATTCGAGTTGTCAATGTCTAGGCGGATAGCAGTACTATAATTGTATTTTGCCTCTCCAACATCAGCAATCAATGCCCCTACTCTGAAATAATAACTTTCTTTCGAGGTTAGTTTTGAAGTAGACATTTCCAATCTAAAAACACGTTCTGAACCTACAGCTTCATTCACTGCTTGTTGAACTGCTACAGTCCGTATTCCGAATGATACATTAGGGTTTTTATCAGCCAGTAAAATAACCGTTTTTACTGCATTCCCGGAAACTCTTTCAAGTTTAAAAGTAGCTATCACTTTACCTTTCTTTCCATCAAATGTCATTTTAACATCATTGATCCGTATGAAGGGGCGTGTTAGAAACTTATATTCCGTATCACCACTTATAAGCATCGAATCAACTGGCGGAATCGATAAAAAGTTTCCACGAACAGCTGCAACCTTATAATATCCTGAAAACATCAAGTTATTTCGAAAAGTCCCATCACTCTTGAATCTTAATTGCTGAATATCAGGATTTTTATATCCTTTTTCAGTATATTCAATCATAGATCCCTGTATGAGTTCTTGTTGGATCGGGGTGTTGGTATCAATATCAATGATACTTCCATAAAACGTAGCGTTAGGACTCTCATAATTATCAAGTTTACAGGAAACAACAAGTAAGGCAAGCATAATTATAAAAAAAGGAATTGTTTTCATATATACAATTTTAAAATATTAATAATATTAATACTGTGGATTCTGGACTAATCCATTTGTAGCTATACCTGGTATCGTTTTATAATACCACGCATCAATAAAGGTCATTGGATCAGTATTAAAAACATTCTTTCTTACAAAAATATATTTCATACTTCTTAAGTCGAAGATTGGCACAAGTGAATGTCTGTAAGTATGATCAAATGCGGTATGATATTCTCTTCTTCTAATCAAATCCCAATATCTCAGATTCTCGAATGCCATCTCTACCCTTCTTTCGCGCAGTACGTTTTCCAGAGATAAGGGAATGCTGGTTTTATGGGCAGCCCTGCGACGAATATCATTGATACATTTCGCAGCTAAACTAACATTACCTGCTCCACTTTCCACCACGGCTTCGGCATAATTCAGGAGTATCTCGGAATAACGAAAATCGATCCAATCGGTAGTTGAAAAATTCCAGCCAAGAATACCTACGTATTTTGAATTAAGGAACTTTTTAAAACCAAAACCGGATCTTGTCATGTTTCCTCCATAAGTGCTAAATCCGGAAAAAAATTCTGGTCTCGAAGCTCCATAAGTATAATACGTTTTACCACCAACCGAAATTGATGCATCAGCTTCGATTACCAGAGTGCCATCAGGTTGAATATAACCACCCTGAATAATAATTTCTGTATTTTTCCAGATAGAACCCGGAAGGATTACGGTAGCTCTTAGACGGGCATCTTTATCTGCAAAAACATCAGTAGTCTGGTCAAATTTCAGATAAGTTCTTGTCGGGTTATAACCGTCGTAATTAAGATTACCGTCAGTAGTTGTAACGATAGGGGCACTATGACCAGGATTCGAATAGTTTTCATATTGATCAACTAAATCCAGAACGGGATTAAAACGTCCCGGATGAGGCCATGCCCCTCTGGTCTGATTAGGATTTCCCCAATTGTCCTGATTGCTGCCCAACTCAGCACCTACAAGCGTATACCCTTTTAAAAAGATAACTTCGTTCATCGCACGATTAGGATCTTCAAACATTTGTCTGTAATTCTCAGCAGCATCATCTGCATTTGCGGGTGAGGCTTTATAAAGAGAAAAAATATTTGAATTAATAATGGCTTCGGATGCACTGATACATTTGGCATAATACCCGGCAGCATCAGATTTGGCCAATCCTACTAATTTTGCATCGACAGCCGCACCTGACAAAGGAGCCCGATCCCAGAATTTAGCTACTGAAGCTGCATGAAGGGCAGCTCTTGATTTTAAAGCAAGGGCTGACCATTTTGTAGCCCTTCTTTTATTTCCATCTCCATCACCAAGGTATATGGCGGCAGTATCACAGTATGCAAGTACAAAATCCCAAGTCTCCTTTTCGGTACTTCGAGGGACATTCAATGCTTCCTCCCCATCATTAGCATCGGCAATTTTAGTGATAAGGGGTACACCACCATATCTCTTAGCCAATGCAAAGTAAGTATATGCACGGATAAAAGACGCTTCACCCAATAGGCCATCCTTCATTTTCTTGTCCACCTTTAATCCAGGAATAACTCCAAACAAAAGATTAACATCTCTGTTTAGCTTGTAACCTTCGTTCCACCAATTAAAGTCTCCTCCTCCTAACCCTGTAATACCCTGATGCTCTGATCCAATTCCTTCATCAGTGATGACCCAAGGGAAAAAACCTGCATTATTAGGACCGCCATCATTATAACTTATTCCGTTCATGGGCGTCGAATTGAAATCTTCGATAGGCATTTGGCTGTATAAGTTTGCCATAAAAACTTTTATACCCTCAGGGCTGGCGAATAAGGCATCTGCACTTACTTTATCAGTTGGTTTAAGATTCAAAAAGGAATCGTTGCAACCAATAATGCTTAAAGCTATTATCAATACTATATTTCTATATGATTTCATATCGTTTATTTTTAAAAATCCACACTTACACCTATGTTTACAGTCCTGCTTAAAGGATAATTCCAACCTGCTGCATAAGATCCGGAAACCGATTCAGGATCAAACGGCTTTACATATTGATCTGCCCATGTATAAACATTGCTCATGTTAGAAAATACCCTTATTTTATCAATCCCAATTTTATGCAGAACTGCTTGTTTGAATGAGTAACCCAATTCGATGTTCTTAAAACGGAGATAAGATGCAGATCTTCTCCAAACCCCGCTTTCTTCATATAACATACCTATATTATTTGGATTAGCACGGGATGCAGGCCACTCGCCAGGTATCCACTCACTGGCAGGATTATAGGGATCGGCCAAATGCCATCTGTCCATGAAATAGGCAGGTAGATTACCTTCTGCCCAGAACATTGTTGTATATGCATGTGTGCGCCTTACCGTGAAATTTGCTGCTCCCTGGAATAATACACTCAGATCAAAACCTTTCCATGTTGCATCCAACGAAAATCCAAAATTCGTTTTCGGGCTTTCATTATAAAAGTTAGGACTTATATCGTTACCATCTATTACACCATCGCCGTTTAAATCCTCATATTTGAAGTCACCGGGAATTTCTCTTTGGTTACCCAAATTTCCATTCTGTATGGGAGCATTTAAGATTTCTTCATTCGTTTGAAATTGGTCTATTTTGTTATAGGTCCAAACAATATCAGACCAACGGTTGGATGCCCCCCCTCTATACTTTGACCAGCTACTTGTAAAAGGGGCTGACTCAATATAAACATTCATCGTACGGGCAAAATTGATGTTGCCCTTTACGTTGTATGATAGTTCACCTATTGTATTCCTGTAAGCAAAGGAAAATTCCATACCCCTGACACGGTCGCTGTTAAGGTTCTCTTGTGGTAAAGTACCTCCAAATGTATTTGGAAGAGAAACATTTCGATAGGCAAGTAAACCTGTCCTATCTCTTTGATACAGGTCGGCTGTTAACGAAAGTTTGTTTTCGAAGAACCCCACATCAATACCAATGTCTTTGATATTGGATTCCATCCATGTCAGTTTTTCATTCACAATAGAAGGAGTGGCAGCGCCATTTGTAAGTATTCCGTTGACAAACTCAGCCCTTCCGCCGCCGGTGGTAGAAAAACCCTGAACAAACTGGAAAGGTGCGCCTGCATCCTGACCAATAGTACCATAAGAACCCCTGATCTTCAGGTTGGATAACCACTGAACCTTTTCTTTCATGAAATTCTCTTCAGAAACTCTCCAACCCCCTGTAATAACAGGGAAAAGTCCCCATCTAACATCTGGATGATAACGGTATGAGCCATCATATCTTGCTGCAAATTCAATAAGATATTTACCCATATAATCATAATTTAAACGTCCAAGAAAGGACATGCTCCTTACTTGCCATTCATTACCACTTGAGGAAGCATTCTTTTCTCCGGCCTGATCTATCTGATCATTGGTATAAAAATCATAATATTTAAGAATTGAGGCATATCTGCCAGCCTGGTCTTTTTGTTCATAAACCACAGTAGCACCCAAATTGTGTTTATCTGCAATAGTAGTTTTGTATATCGCATGAGCTTGAATGGTCAGATAATGAGAGTTATTGAAATGGTTAAATATTGACGCCGGCTTATTAAATGAAGTGGGTACATAACTGTCATCTTCAACTTTATAGTCGTACAAATCAAAATTTTTGCTTAAGTTTTTATACGTTTCAAATCTACTGTCATAAGCAGCAACGCCTTTAAGCTCAAGTCCATCAATGAAGGGTACTTTATAAGTTAAATCAATTGATGTCTGTAATGTAGTATTCGCCCTCTCATTATATCCGGTTAAATCAATTTGGGAAATAGCTACCGGGTTCATCGATTGTCCATCTTGTACACGGCGGAGATATTCAGGGTTATCATTCGCATAAGGTGTGTTGATCGGAAGAGCGGAGACAGTTCCTCTCCAAATACTGAAAATGCCCTGAACTGGTTCTGTTTTTTTATCTATAAATCCTGTAATATTGATATTTGCAGTGAGATTTTTAGTGAGTTTTGCTGTAAGATTCGATCTGAAGTTAAATTTATTATAGTTTAAATCATTGCTTCGAAGAATACTTCCTTCATCAACAGCACCCGCATTTACATAATAGGCAACTTTATCATTACCTCCTTGTGCCGATAAATTATGTTCCCTGCGCACAGCATATTTTCTAAAAGTTTCATCTGCCCAATTTGTACTTTCATACCCGGGGCCTCCTTCTTTCCATTTTGCAAGCTCTTCCTTCGAGATAAAAGGCGCCAACCCCGCGTTAATATTCGCATCGTTACGCATTTCATAATACTGGGCTGCATTTGCCATTGCCGGTATATCTGTAGGAGTTGAAAAACCTGATGTAGTCGCAAGTGTGAACTTTGTTTTACCGCTTGATCCTTTTTTTGTGGTAACAATGATGACACCATTAGCAGCATTTAAACCATAAATGGCAGCCGATGCATCCTTAAGTATAGAGATGCTTTCGATGTCTTCAGAGTTAAGCCTTTGAAAATCTGCAGATCCTCCTCTTGCAATACCATCTATAACGTATAATGGTTCACCAAAACCCCTAATATTTATAGAGTTAGCAAAATTCCCGGGTTCTCCATTATTTTGACGAATATTCAAACCTACAACTTTCCCTGAAAGTTTTTGGGCCAAGCTTGATGACGATGTCGTTTGGATATCCTTTGAGACGATATTGGATATAGCTCCCGTCAGGCTCTCCTTCTTTTGTGTCCCATAACCAATTGCAACAACCTCTTCAATCCCAACAGTTTCTTCAGCAAGAGTCACATTAATTGCAGTCTTATTTCCAACTGCAATATCCTGCGATTTCATCCCTACGAACGAAAACTGCAAAGTGGCATTGTCAGGAATATTGGACAGTAAATAATTCCCATTAGCACTGGTGATAGTGCCATTAGTTGTGCCTTTAACAACAACGGTAACACCGGGCAATGCGCCACCTGAAGAATCTATAACCTTTCCGGATATTTTACGCTGAACCTCCTGAGGAAGTGGCATATTAATGGGTGAGATCACAATCTGCCTGTCGTAGACGGCATATTTTACATCCTGATTGGCAAATAAGTGATCCAGTATGGTATTGATCTGTTCGTTATCAGCGTTGATATCAACTTTTCGTTCAACATCGACGAGTTCATTGTTGTACAGAAAATAGAATTCACTTGATCTCTCAATTTCCTTAAGTGTCTGTTTTAGTGATATTTGATTTAGATTTAGCGACACCCTCGCAGTCTGGGAATAGGTATCAGTTGCTAAAAGATTGAAAGTGGAAATCAGGATCAACAATAGAGTTATTTTCATAATAATTAATCCTTTCTTAATTACGGCATATATATGACCGCCCGGAGAATATAATCCGAATTTTTTCATACTTTTGATTTGTTAAATGTTGGTAAATAATTTTTTCTCAAGATTGAAGACATTTAATCATTAACGGGGAGGTGCGTCAACACTTTCCCGTTATTTTTTCCCGTTTAATTTTCCATAGGCAGATAGAATAATGTTTATGTTTCGTTTGGTTCAGTTAAAAATAATTTCCCGCGTTGAGTAGGAATTGTCCGCTAGTCTGTTGGCTTTTTTTATCTGATATTTGATTGGAGAAGATTTACTTAGCAGATCAAGCACCTGCTCGATCGGTTCATCCGTAAAAGTTGCTGTAAACCGGTACCGCTTCAGTTCATTGTTACAGATTTTAACAGTTACATTGTACCAATTCCCCAATTTTTCGGCTACATCATCAATGGGATCATTGAAGAAAACCAATTTGCCATCTTTCCAGGCAATGAATTTATCCAGATCCTCTTCAACGGAAATATTGACCACTTTCCCGTCTGTTTTAAATATCGCCCGATCCGAAGGTTTTAATTCGGCTACTTGTTTTGAAATTCCGTCCGACTCCCTTTCCAAAACAATTTTACCATGTACAAGGGTTGTACTGATCTTATTGGTTCCCGGATAGGCCTGAAGATCGAATGCTGTTCCCAATACCTTTACATTGATTGCACTTGTCTTCACGATGAAGGGCTTGGCTGGATTAGGGGTAACATCAAAAAAGGCCTCACCCACCAATTCTACCTTACGGGTTTTGCCCTCAAATTGAGTAGGAAAAATCAGCTTACTGCCTGAGTTAAGATTAACCATTGTCCCGTCAGAAAGCTGAAATTTCGTCCGCATACCATAAATGGTGGAAATTTCCTGAACTATCACTGAATGTTCATTTCGACCGGAAATATCAGTAGCTCTGTAGTAGTAAATGTATGCCGATGAAAACAATACGGCCAACAAAAGTACTGCTACAGCCCTTTGAAAGAATTGTAAATAATTGAATTTTTTAAAAAACAGCCTCAATTTTGTCTTGGTCAGGGCTTCTTCGACATCAATCGGTTTTAACGCAATTTTCTGCCCCGATTCCTCCCATAACAAGCGATAGTCTTCAAATATTTTTCGGTCGGTTGGATTGGACTCCAGGTGATTTTTTAATTCCAGGTTTTCAGCTTCAGTAAGATTACCGAAAAAATATCCCAACATTAAAATATGAATTTTCTCCTGCATTGTTTTTCTATTTTACTGCAAGACGTATTTTCTTAGGCCTTACCCTACATCACCGAAAATTATTTTAAAAGAATTATAAATAAATTGCCACCTCAAATAAACAGCTTACCTTTGTGAGGAAGAACTAATTGACCAGAACCACTATAATGAAGATTGAAAATGAAGAGAGTGACCAATTTTTGGTTGCACAGCTACATTTGGGAAAGGAGGAAGCCTTCGATTTCATTTTCAGAAAGTACTATAAAGGATTAACTGTTCAGGCAATACGGTTTGTACATGATCAGGATACAGCACAGAGTCTTGTTCAGGATTGTTTTGTGTCATTTTGGAAAAAGCGTTACGAAATATCGAATATCGATCATCTCTATTCATATCTATTTTTCATGGTGCGGAACCGGTGTATCGACCATTTGAGGAAACAGCAACTGCATCGACAGGTTCCTATTACAAATCAGACAGATTTTCCGGAAAATGAAACAGAGCAGCAGATCGGAGCCAATGACCTGAGTTCCCATTTGTGGCAGTCAATTTCCAAACTTCCCGAACGATGTCGTATGGCATTCGAATACAGCAGAATAGACGGTTTTACCTATTCCCAGATTGCCGGGAAAATGGGAATATCCGACAAGGCTGTTGAAGCGCTAATCAGCAGATCATTGAAATTATTACGTGCCAACCTGGTTGATTTTTTGAGCATTATAATTCTGTTAGCGATTAAGATTTCGTATTTTGTGCGCTTATTTGAATAGCCACAAATTGGAACTCACAGATTTTCTGCATTTATACCGCTCTCATCCGTCCCTGATCGAATTAAAAGAATCACTTACCACCTCCGGGGCAAAAAAAATCTCGGTTTCGGGACTATCCGGATCATCCGCAACTGTAGCCTTTTCGGTACTGAGAGAGATGGTATCTTACCAGTCCCTTTTCATTCTTGCCGACCGCGAAGAAGCAGCCTTTTTTTTCGATGACCTTCAGGTGCTCGGCCGTGAGAACGAGTTGCTGTTCTTCCCGTCATCCTACAAACGAAACATCTGGCACGACCACATCGACAACGAAAATATCATTCTTCGCACCGATGTTTTAAATAAGTTATCCGTTAAGGAGAAAAACTACTTGATCGTAACCTATCCTGAAGCAATTATGGAGATGGTTGTCTCTGAAACCGGACTTCAGAAGCACACCCTCCACGTCAAAACCGGCGAAAAGCTTTCGATCCCTTTCATCAATGAACTCCTTTACGAATACGGTTTTGAAAGGGTCGAATTTGTTTTTGAGCCGGGACAGTATTCCATCCGGGGATCCATTGTCGACATATTCTCCTATTCCAATGAAGATCCATACCGCATCGATTTCTTCGG
>CAYHQN010000003.1:38580-83062 GCA_964358545.1 uncultured Tangfeifania sp.
AATTTCGATCTTTTGGGAGCTAATTTAAAAGAGAACAGACACAAAGGATACCATAACCTGATTCTATCTTCAAGTTCAAAACAGATCGATAGGTTACATGCCATTTTTGACGACAAAGGCGATCCGCAAAAGCTTGATTCACTGCCATTTGCCCTGCAGGAAGGCTTCATAGACCACGATCTGAAGATCTGCTGTTACAACGACCATCAAATCTTTGAACGTTACCACAGGTACAAACTTCGAACCAAAAAGCCTTCACGTCAGGCCATTACGCTCAAAGAGCTGAGCAAACTCCAGGTAGGCGATTATGTCGTTCATACCGACCACGGGATTGGAAAATTTGCCGGATTGGTACGTACCGAGGTGAATGGAAATGTTCAGGAGGCAGTAAGACTCTCCTACCGGGATAACGACTCGCTGCTGGTGAGCATCCATTCGCTTCACCGAATCTCCAAATACAAAGGGAAAGAGGGACAGGAACCTACCATCCACAAGCTCGGTACGGCTGCATGGCAGAACATGAAGAACAAAACCAAGAGCAAAGTAAAAGATATTGCACGTGAGCTGATTGCCCTCTATGCTGCCAGAAAAATGGAGAAAGGTTATGCCTACATGGCGGATACTTACCTCCAGCAGGAGCTGGAAGCCAGTTTCATTTACGAGGACACGCCCGATCAGATCAAGGCAACCATCTCTGTGAAAGAGGATATGGAGCGGTTGATGCCCATGGACCGGCTTATTTGCGGCGATGTAGGTTTCGGTAAAACGGAGATCGCGGTACGCGCTGCGTTCAAAGCGGTAACAGACAGCAAGCAGGTGGCCATTCTGGTACCTACCACCATTCTGGCTTTGCAGCACTTCAAAACCTTCAGGGAGAGGTTGAAGGACTTTCCCTGTAATGTAGAATACATCAGCAGATTGCGTCATTCGGCTGATGTAAAAAGAGTAATACATGACCTTTCAACCGGAAAAGTGGATATCCTCATTGGCACCCACAAGATGATTGGAAAGGATGTCAAATTCAAGGATCTGGGATTGCTGATTGTCGATGAAGAACAGCGATTTGGCGTTTCGGTCAAGGAAAAATTAAAGCAACTAAAAATCAATGTGGATACTTTGACCCTTACGGCTACGCCCATTCCACGTACACTTCAGTTTTCGCTGATGGGTGCCCGGGATCTTTCCATCATCAGCACTCCCCCGCCCAATCGCTATCCAATTTCTACCGAGGTCCACTCATTCGATGAGGAGGTAATCAGGGAAGCCATTACCTACGAAGTATCCAGGGGTGGTCAGGTATTCTTCATCAACAACAGGGTCAACAACATCTATGAACTTGAACGGCTGATTCACAAGCTATGTCCGGGTGTCAGGACCATCGTCGGTCATGGTCAGATGGAAGGTGATAAGCTGGAAAAAGTAATGTTCGATTTTATCAACGGCGATTTTGATGTTTTAATTGCTACTACCATCATTGAATCAGGGCTGGATATTCCAAATACCAATACCATTCTGATCAACAATGCGCAAAACTTCGGATTGAGTGAACTTCATCAGTTACGTGGTCGCGTTGGAAGATCAAATAAAAAAGCCTATTGCTATCTGTTAACGCCACCACTGGAGGCAATGACACCGGAGGCCAGGCGAAGGTTACAGTCCATTGAGGAGTTTTCGGATATTGGCAGTGGATTTAGTTTGGCCATGCAGGATCTTGACATCCGCGGAGCTGGTAACCTGCTGGGAGGTGAACAGAGTGGATTCATCGCTGATATTGGTTTCGAAGCCTATCAGCGGATTCTTAACGAAGCGATGGAAGAGCTTAGAAACGATGAATTCCAGGGCGTTTTTGAAGAACAGGAGATCAAAGACCAGCAGAACGCTTTCTTGCAAACATCTTTTATCAGGGATTGTACCATCGATACCGATCTGGAGCTCCTCTTCCCGGATGATTATGTCTCCAGCACCTCCGAACGGGTTTTACTCTACCGCGAGTTGGATGACCTGAAAGGTGAAGAGACACTCAAATTATTTGAAAAGACGCTTTTGGATCGGTTTGGTCAGATTCCAAAACAGGCGATGGAACTGCTTGATGTGGTAAGGTTGCGATGGTTGGCCATTACCCTGAACATGGAAAGACTGATCATCAAGGATAAAAAAATGATCTGCTATCTACCTTCTGATCAGAGCTCTAAATACTATTATTCAAAAGAATTCGCAGGGTTGATGCAGTGGATAAGTAAAAATCCTGCCCAGTGTAAAGTCAAAGAAAACAAAGGAAAACTAGCCGTGATTTTGGAGCGGATTGAGTCCATTCACGATGCGTTATCTATCTTGCAGGCGATATCCCTTTATTTAACTTTAAAAAGAGAGCAGGAATCAGTATGAGATCAGCCAATCTAACCAAAATCTCTCTGCGCGGAAGAATAATTATCCTGAATATTCTCTTTCTCAGTGCCTTTTGCTGTCAGCTCAATGCCCAGACTTCCCGTCTGATTTTACAAGCGCAGCGCGAGCAAATTCTCAAAGATTCGCTTCGAAAAGCGATACAGGGAACGGCTACGGATACCATGCTTCATTTTAGTTTTCCACCCATTGAGATTAGGGGTGAATACATTTACAAAAACAGAAAGCAAGAAAAGAAGTACCACCTGCTGTACGAAGATATCAAACGGACTTACCCACTTTCGCAAATAGTTTCGAGTGAGGTTAAACTGGTTAATGCCGAACTGGATTCCATCTACCGGACAAAAGCCAAGGGAAAGGCCTACCTAAAATGGTATGAAAAACATATTTACAACACCTACATTGATACACTTAAATCATTAAATATAAGGCAGGTAAAACTATTTATCAAACTAATAAACAGAGAAACCGGAAGTTCTCCTTACGAGTTAATAAAGAAATATCGGGGTGGTCTTGATGCTTTCCTTTGGCAACTTTCTGCAAATGCCCTGATGGTAAATCTCAAAAGTGAATATGACCCTGTTGAGGATGCCATGATTGAGGATATTATCACTAAATTTTACTGATTTAGTTACTTTTTTTCTAAATTTGACGTATAAATTGTTCAAGGATCCCATCTTTGATGCCGATCAGTAAAGAAAAGTCCTGTCACCCATTAAAGTTTTAACTGTGATAAATCTCAACCGCAAATTACAGAGTCAAAATCCAATCTTTGACCATTCATTGGATCATTTACCAACCAATCTCACCCATCGGGATGTACTCACCAAATACGAGAAAATTCCAACATTCATTTATCAGGAGAGCTCGGATGCATCCTATGAAGTGGCCAAAGAGGTTGCTGAGCTGATCCTCTCCAAACAGGAAAAAGGTGAAAAGTGCGTATTGGGCTTACCAACAGGTTCAACCCAATTAGGAATTTATGCAGAATTGGTAAGAATGCATAAGGAGGAAGGGTTGAGTTTTCGGAATGTGATTACTTTTAATCTGGATGAATATTATCCGCTATCCTCCCACTCTATCCACAGCTACCATCATTACATGCGGTTGCACTTCTTTAACCATGTGGATATTTTGCCCGAAAATATCCATATTCCGGATGGTACCATTTTACTGGAAGAGGTGCATGATTTTTGCCGTGATTATGAAGCAAAGATTGAAAAGGCAGGTGGCATAGACCTGTTGCTATTGGGGATCGGCCGTAGTGGTCACATTGGTTTCAATGAACCTGGCTCCGGGAAAAACACCAAAACCCGTATCATCACACTTGACCCTGTCACCAAACAGGAAGAAGCATTACAATTCCGGGGTTTCATGAATGTTCCGCGGAGTGCCATCACAATTGGAATTTCAACTATTCTGAATGCCAAGAAGATAATCCTTGCCGCTTTTGGTGAAACAAAGGCAAAAGTGATCAAACAGATGGTTGAAGATGAACCCAACAACCTGGTGCCTGCCTCATATCTCCAATATCATACAAATGCCAAGGTCATTCTTGACAGCGGCTCTGCCTTAAACCTGATCAGGATGAAGACCCCATGGCTGCTCGACAGCATGGACTGGTCGGAAGATCTTCTGATTAGAAAGGCGGTTTTGTGGTTGTGTTCGAAAACCGGTAAACCGCTGCTGAAATTGACGGGGAAAGATTACAACGACTTTGGCTTAAGCGATCTCCTGGCAACAGTAGGTTCAGCATACAAAATCAACATTAAGGTTTTCAATGACTTGCAACATACCATCACCGGATGGCCGGGAGGAAAACCGGATGTAGATGATACCTTTCGTCCTGAAAGGGCAGAGCCTGCTCAAAAAAGGGTGGTTATTTTCAGCCCTCATCCCGACGATGATGTCATCTCTATGGGTGGTACATTGTTACGTTTGATCGAACAAGGCCATGATGTCCATGTTGCCTACCAGGTTTCAGGAAATTTTGCGGTATCTGATGAATACGTTACCCGTTTTCTCGATTTTCATCAGGAATACATCGAATTTTATGACAAAGAAAATCCGGTGGCCCAACTTCAGCAGGAAAAGATCCTCGATTTCATTAAAAATAAAAAGGACAACGATGTTGACATCCCTGATTTAAGAAAAGTTAAGGGTTTGATCAGGAGAATGGAAGCCAGATCGGCGTTGAGATATTTTGGGTTAAAAAATGAGAACATCCATTTTCTCGACCTTCCTTTTTATGAAACGGGACTCAAGTCCAAAGCTCCTATCGGTGAACAAGACATTCAGATTATCATGAATCTGGTGGAGAAGATTCAGCCGCATCAAATATTCGCCGCAGGCGATTTATCTGATCCGCACGGTACCCACAGGGTATGTCTGGATGCCATTTTTATCACCCTGGAGCATCTTAAAACACATGCCTGGATGAATGATTGCTGGGTGTGGTTGTACAGAGGGGCCTGGGCAGAATGGGATGCCGACCAGATTGAGATGGCAGTACCCATCAGCCCGATCGAACTGTCGAGAAAAAGAGAGGCTATTTTACGCCACCAGTCACAAAAAGAGGGAGCCATGTTTATGGGTGAGGACGAGCGTGAATTCTGGCAACGTGCCGAAGAGAGAAACCGCTCGACTGCAAATCTTTACGATGCTCTTGGTATGGCCGAATACGAAGCCATGGAAGCCTTTGTCAAGTATTATCCATGATTAATATTTTACTATAATTTAAGGAATGACCTCTCAATCAATTGACTGGTCATTCTTGATAATTGCCAGACGACAAAAAATAACCAATGAACCTATTTCAAAATTTTCTGTTTCGACTCTCTATTTTACTGGTTTTCACTCCCTATTTAAGTTCTGGTGCAACAATTAATCATGAAACTGATGTCACAGGCATAAAGGAAGTTCCGAATCAGTCAAGATTAAGTGAATTCAGGGCAGTTTGGATTGCCACTATCAATAACATCGACTGGCCCTCAAATTCCAATTTACCGGTTGAAGCACAAAAGGGTGAATTTTTAAGATTGTTGGATACCTTTCAAAAGTTCAACCTGAATGTGGTCATTCTTCAGGTAAGAGCTGCCTCAGATGCGTTCTATGAGTCAAAATCAGAACCATGGTCCCATTTTCTTACCGGAAAACAAGGCAAAGCCCCCAGGCCCTATTATGATCCTTTGGCTTGGGCCATTGAAATGTGCCACCAGCGGGGAATGGAGCTTCATGCCTGGTTTAATCCCTTCAGGGTACGTAATCTGGGATTTTATCCGCTTGATCCCAACAGTTTTGCGGCCAAACACCCTCAATACGTTAAAGAGTTTGACAAAAAATACTTTCTGGATCCGGGATACCCTGAAGTTATCTCACATTTGGTGGAAGTAATTGCAGAAGTAGCAACCAATTATGATGTAGACGCCATTCTCCTGGATGACTATTTTTATCCCTATCCGGTAGATGGAAAGAAATTTGGGGATGAGAAAAGCTTTGCCAAATATGGCCGGCATTTTTATCCCAAACGATTGAAAGAGTGGAGAAGGGAAAATATCAACCACTTTATCTCCTCCCTGCACGATACCCTGGTGCAAGTAAATCCGAAAATAAAATTCGGCATAAGTCCGTTTGGCATCTGGCGAAATATATCTGTCGATCCGGCTGGTTCTGCCGGACTCCGGGGAATGAGCTCCTATGACGATTTGTACGCTGATGTTCGCAAATGGCTGATGAATGGATGGATAGATTACGTGATCCCTCAGTTATACTGGGAAAAAGGGAATCATTTCGGCGACTTTACCTCTTTGGTGCAATGGTGGAGCGAAAATAGTTATGGAAAGCCCCTGTACATTGGTCAGGCATTGTACAAATCGACTGCCGGGAAGAATGGTTGGGCACAGCCGGATGAGTTAACCGACCAGATCAATTATTTAAGGACCAACCAAAAAGTCAGGGGATTTGCCTTCTACAGTGCCTCCAACATTCAAAAATTGTCGGCAACACAGGTAAAAGCTTTGAGAGGAAACCAACTCAATTCAGTTGCTGCCATAGATGATAACCGTCACGTTCCTGTTGCAGCTCCTTCTGCTGTTTCAACCCCTGTGGTCGCACCATCGACATCAGCCCAAATCGAAGAGCTGATCCGAAAAGAACTTATCCACTCACTCGATTTTAATCCAATTTCCATCCGACCGGAATTGAGTGCCTTACCAGGAAAAATTACGCTGGTAAAACAGTCCGACGGAAGCAGAATCCTATCCTTGAAAACGGATGAAAATTCAATTTCTGAATGGTATGCACTGGTTTCATTCAAAAGCACAGGAAAAAGAAGATACAGGCAGATCGTCCAGGAAATTTCAAAATCAGCCGAATTCAATTTGTCCGAACAAAAATGGAAAGAGTTGAAAGAGATGGAATTGTTGCTGGTATCCAGAGATATAAATAATAAAACAGATCGATATTCCAATTTTTTTCAGTTGAAAAGAAGAAGAATCAAAACGCTGGAGAACCCTTTCAGACATTCATGAAAAAATGGATCATAAATTAAATGAAATCTAAATCATTGGTATAGTTTTTATTTGAAATTCAGAGGCACAGTTAATTTGAAACTAATGTTCCTTCCCATGTTGTAAATGCCATTTCTACCAGACTGATTATTTGGATATTCTTCAAAATATTTTAGCCTGCTTAAGTGGGATTGATAAGCGACATCTATGATATTATTGCCCAGGATGTTTATGTTTACAAGTACTTTCCCTTGACTGTTGGTTATATCTGCCCCTATTCCTGCATTGTATAGAATATAACCAGATGTGGGACTTTCTGTATTATCTGCAGCATATACCCTGTCCTGCTTTGCATAATATTCCATCCCAATTTTGAGATACAATGAACGAACATTCTTGATCTTACTTTTTATGTTTGCCCGTAATTCTGAACTGGTATGAAGTGGGGGGATAAATGGCAGATATTTGGAACTATCGGTCACTTGTATCCCATTTCCACCTTTATTTAAAGCGTAGACCACAGATATGGAATTTTCGAAATGAAGCCAGTCAAAAGGATGAATATCAAGGTTTGCCTCCCATCCATATAATTGAGCTTCAGCTTGTTGAAATTTATAAGTCTGGTTGCCTTTGACAATAATTGAATCTTGTCCAAGATGGTTTAGTAATTTCTCATTAAAGATGTAATTCGAAATCTGGTTATTAAAAATATCCAGGTTCCCACTGATATGATCTGACCGGAAAGAAATCCCTAAATCTTCCTGCAGACTAAATTCCGGTTTGAAACCTGTATTTCCTATCTGGTAAATCAGTGTTCCCGGATGAATACCATTAGCAGATATCTCAACAATATTGGGAGACCGGAATCCCCTGGCAATATTACCTTTTAAAAATAATTTATCTGATATTTTGTACGTTGCCCCAATACTACCGGAAATTCCAGAAAAAGTATGTTTAAAACTATAAAAAGGTTGATCAGCGCCATCCGGTGAGTTGACCTGCATATCAAAACCAGATTGAGGGTTAGTCCTGGTGTACATTGCATTATTATTAAAAACTCGCACATCATAACGAATCCCCCCGCTTACATCCAATTTATTAAATGCTTTTTGTACGAAAGCAAAAGGCCCTATATCAAAAAGATGATAGTCTGGTATAATAAACTCTGTACCTTCGTTCGCATTTTTTTGGTACATCCCATTTATTCCAATAGTAGTTTCCCATCCTTTATATTCAGGCAGGTAGTATTTAATATCGTAAGTAAATGTATTTAAAACCAGATATAGTCCGGCGATTTCCGGGTTTTCGGGATGACTGAACTCTCGGCGTATATTTTGCTGATATCCCAGTATCAATCCCAGTTTACTCTCGCCAAGAATAAAATTATTTGATGAATACAATTTGTAGTGCTGCACATGTTGATGTAAAGTAGCAATTTTGTAGGAGTTTAGTTCGACATCTGAAACCACAGGTCTGAATAGGTCATTTTCAGTGATTTGTTTGGTGAATTTTCTGGTCGCCGAATCGCGACTTCCATCAGGTATTTCTTGAAGGTCGTCAAACATTGAGAAATTGAGATGTGAATAACCCCATTGCTTATTTAGTCCAATATAGCCATTTAAATCGGTTTCATTAAAAGCTGTCCCATAAACCCGTCCATCGTATTTGTTTTGATAATTTGTAGCTTGTTTATGTGAAACCACACCTCCCCAAATAAGCCCATTCGTATTTCCAGCCAGCGTAGCAGAAGCTTCATAGAGCCCGTTATTTACCTGGTAATTTGTCACTATGTGTCCTTGCATTTTACCTTCAGTGACAGGCAGTGCAGGCAGCAAATTAACAACTCCGGCCAATGCATCGGAACCATATGTAAGGCTTGCAGGACCTTTTACAATTTCAATCCGGTCGACTGCATTTTCATCCATTTCAATTCCATGTTCATCTCCCCATTGTTGTCCTTCCTGCCTTACTCCATCAAATAACGTTAGTACACGGTTAAACCCCAATCCACGAATTATTGGTTTTGATACATTCGGACCCGTTGAAACAGTACTAACCCCTGGAAGTCTTGAAATTGCGTCAATTATGTTTGTGTTCAAATTCTGCTGCAATTCTTTTCTGTCCAGCGTAATCATAGGAACAGGGTTTCGGGTTATTTCTGTTGCCTTCGATGTGCCAGTCACAACAACCTCGTTCATTTCTGTAATAGCTTGTTCCATTGCGAAATTTAAGAACGCTGATGTTGCCAGGTTTACATTTTCGACAATTGATTTATAGCCTACAAAACTGATCTGAAGGATAATTTTTATTTTAGGGAGATTATTTATTTTATAGTTACCGTTTATATCAGAGATGGCTCCGGTCTTAAGTTCCGGGATATAAATGGTCGCCCCCGGAATTGTTTCTCCGGATAATTTATCAGTAATTCTTCCAGTTAATTTGTTTTGTGCATTCGCAAAATGACAAGTGAATATCATCGTGCAAATGAAAAATATTCTCTTCAATTTATTACTTTTATGCTAAATAATCAAACCCTAGCGTGTAAATAACAACTCGCGGTATTTTGGCAATGGCCACAACTCATTATCAACCACAAGTTCAAGTTTATCAATGTGGTAACGGATATCCTCAAGGTATGGTTTAACATTTTGCTCGTATTCCAACGCTTTTCCCCTGGAGTTTTCGATCACATTGGCCACTTTTCTTGCCTCGATCATATCTTTTGTTTTGGATTTGATGTTGGAAATGTGGTTGGAGATCTCTTTAATCAGATCTTTACGTGCCCCGGCAAGTTCATTGAATTCTTCATCAGAGAAGATTATCTTTAAGCCTTTGACGTTTTCGATCAACATGGTTTGGTAATTGATGGCTGTCGGAACAATGTGGTTGATAGCCAAATCACCCAGTACACGAGCCTCAATTTGAATCTTTTTGACGTATTTCTCATATTCTACCTCAACACGGGCTTCCAGCTCTTTCTCGTTGAAGATACCCAATGATTCAAATACTTTTCTGGAGTTCTTGTTGAGATAGGAATCCAATGCAAGCGGAACGCTCTTGACATTTGTCAATCCACGACGCTCAGCTTCTTCTGCCCACTCCTGACTGTAACCATTGCCATCGAAACGAACCGGTTTGCACTCTTTGATGTACCTTTTTAATACCTGGAAGATAGCCTCATCTTTTTTGACATTTGCCTCAATCAGTTTGTCAACATCTTTCTTGAATTGAATCAACTGAAATGCAACTACAGAATTCAATGCAATCATCGCAGAAGCACAGTTGGCAGATGAACCAACAGCCCTGAATTCGAACCTGTTACCGGTGAAGGCAAAAGGAGAAGTTCTGTTTCTGTCCGTGTTATCCAGCAAAATTTCAGGAATACGTCCAATGTTCAATTTTAGATCTGTCTTTTCGTCCGGAGTCATTTTCTTCTCGCCTACCATCTCCTCTATCTGATCAAGCATAGCGCTTACTTCTGTACCCAGGAAGGTAGAGATGATTGCCGGCGGAGCTTCGTTGGCTCCCAAACGGTGTGAGTTACTTGCTGAAACGATCGACGCGCGAAGAAGATCCTGGTTGTCATACACCGCTTTGATGGTGTTGACAATGAAAGTCAGGAATTGAATATTTGATTTTGGATTTTTTCCGGGAGAGTAAAGGTTGACTCCTGTATTGGTCGAAAGCGACCAGTTGTTGTGCTTTCCTGAACCATTGATACCAGCGAATGGTTTTTCGTGCAACAATACCCTGAATCCATGGTGACGCGCAATCTTGTTCATCAAATCCATCACCATCTGGTTGTGGTCATTAGCCAGGTTGACCTCCTCAAAAATTGGAGCCAACTCAAACTGGTTGGGAGCAACCTCATTGTGACGGGTTTTAACTGGAATACCTAATTTATAGGCTTCATTCTCCAGATCCATCATAAACATGGCTACACGCTCAGGAATCGATGCAAAATAATGGTCCTCCAACTGTTGGTCTTTTGCAGAAGAGTGTCCCATCAGTGTACGACCTGTCAATACCAGGTCAGGACGGGCAATGAAAAGCGCTTCATCTACCAAAAAATATTCTTGTTCCCACCCAAGATTAGCCGTTACCTGAGTTACATTTTTATCAAAATATTGACAAACATCAACAGCCGCATTGTTCACAGCACTCAATACTTTTAACAAAGGTGCCTTATAATCAAGAGCCTCTCCTGTATATGCAATGAAAATGGTTGGAATACAAAGCGTCGTTCCAACGATGAAAGCCGGTGAAGAGACGTCCCATGCAGTATATCCCCTTGCTTCGAATGTATTTCTGATACCACCACTTGGAAATGAAGATGCATCAGGTTCCTGTTGCGCCAATAATTTTCCGGGGAAGCTTTCAATAACACCACCCATTTCAGAATGATCAATAAATGCATCATGCTTCTCTGCTGTTCCGTCAGTCAAAGGATGAAACCAGTGGGTGTAGTGGGTTGCACCGTTCTCGATGGCCCAGGTTTTCATTCCAATTGCTACCTGATCAGCGATTTTTCGGTCGATTGTTGTTCCATTGTCGATGGCATCACAAATACCCTTGTACGAATCTTTGGAAAGATATTTCTTCATCTTGGGACGATCAAATACCAACATTCCATAATAATCAGATGTCAGATTCTCCTCCCTTTTGACCTCAACAGGCTTGCGCGTCATCAAAATCTCAAGTGCTTTAAATCTAAAAGTTGCCATTGCTATAATTTTAAAAAATAATAAATTCAAAATTTTCAGCTAAATTACATTTTTTTCTATACCACCCCCCCCATTTTTTTATTAAATAATCACGATTTCATGTTTTTTTAACATTAAAATCGATTTTTTATCCAGTATTGCTCAAAAAACACATGTTTTTTTCTAGGTAAAATATTTTTTTGAGTAAAAGTGGTCGGTTTTAGAAAATCGGCCATTTTTTCTGATACATCACAAATTTCAATCAATATCACCAAAAAAATGATAAAATTGCGTCACGCGCGATATTCAACTTCCGGGTACTAAATTTTAATCCGATTTTACTTAAATTTAGCGGTTTTTTTATCTGCTTTTTTATCTCCAGCACTCAATTAATTTACTAACAATACAGAATAATAACGATTATGACAAACAGTCGAAGAAATTTTATCCGCGATGCCGGCCTAACAGCTTCAGGTTTAGCAGTCCTGCCCAATGTAATGAGTTCCTGTGTTTCAGCAAGTGATAAGGTTGTTGTAGCCTTGATAGGATGCAAAGGAATGGGATTCAACGATTTAACAGCTTTCTTAAAACAGCCGGGTGTTGTTTGTGCCGCATTGTGTGATGTGGACAGCAACATTTTGAACCAGCGTGCAGCTGAAGTGGAGAAGATGACAGGGAAAAAGCCTGATTTGTATGAAGATTTCAGAAAGGTAATTGACCGGAAAGATATTGATGCCGTTATTGTTGGAACACCTGACCATTGGCATTGCCTGCCGATGATTTATGCCTGTCAGTCAGGAAAGGACGTCTATTGTGAAAAACCGCTTGGCCGAACCATCGAGGAGTGCAACCTGATGGTCAAAGCAGCCCACAAATACAAAAGGGTTGTCCAGGTCGGACAATGGCAACGAAGCGATCCGCACTGGAAAGATGCGGTAGAATATGTGCACAGCGGAAAGCTTGGCAGGGTTCGTTCCGCCCGGGCCTGGTCATATGTAGGATGGAAAGGTGCGATTCCTGTTCAACCCGATTCGGAGGTGCCAGTTGGCGTAAATTACGACATGTGGCTGGGACCTGCCCCCAAACGCCCGTTTAACATCAACCGTTTCCACTTTACCTTCCGTTGGTACTGGGATTATGCCGGCGGATTAATGACCGACTGGGGAGTCCATCTTCTCGACTATGCACTTTTCGGGATGAATCAATATGTCCCTAAATCGGTGATGGCATCAGGTGGAAAATATGCTTTCCCCACTGATGCGATGCAGACACCAGATACCATGATGGCCATTTATGATTTTGGGGATTTCAACATCGTTTGGGACCATACCATCGGAATTTACGGACAAAATTATGGCCGTGGCCATGGTGTAGCCTTTATTGGTGAATATGCCACCCTGGTCGTTGACAGAAATGGATGGGTCGTTATGCCTGAAACCAAAAGTACATCAGCAAAAGCAGATTTTGTACCGGTTCCACCGCAGGGAAGCACGGGAAAAGGCCTGGAGTTGCATGTCAAAAATTTCCTTGACTGCATGAAATCAAGAGAAAAACCGAATTGCGACATCGAAATTGGCGCTCACATTGCACGGATCTCATCGCTTGGAAACATTGCCTATCGCCTCGGACGGCAGGTAAACTGGGATGGGGACAAACAGAGCTTTAAGAATGATGCCGAAGCTGACCTCTTGATCAAAGCAAATTACAGGGCACCCTGGGAGTTGCCGAAGATTTAAGATTCTAATAAATATTAAAACTTTTCCAAAGTTTACGTTACGAGGGAATTTCGCTCGTAACGTAAACTTTGGAAAAGTTGTTTTATTAGTTTCTATTTTACCTCCCTGTAGAACAACTCTTTCGCCTCAATCTTCATCCCCGGATTGTGGCCCTGGATGGCAAAATGTCCTGACTTATATTCTTTATCATCATAAGTCATCACCAATTTACCATTGATCCAGAACTGAATGTGTTCACCAACCATCTTAATATGGTATTCGAACCATTCTCCATCTTTGGTCAGCAATTCAGTAGCTTTTCCGGTAGGGGTACCTGGTTTCCAGAGCCAACCGGTATAGGCATCCTGATTGTGGCAAATCTGCGCTTCATAACCGCGCGGAAATCCATCAATATTGTTTTCAGGAGGGTTACATCGGAAATAGAACCCACTATTGCTTTTTGATCCCGGATCTGAAGAGATGCGAAACATTCCTTTTGCTTCAAAATCGGTACAGGTTGCATCCGTATAAATATGGCCCATGCCGCCAACGCCAACCATTACCCCATTCTCTACGCTCCATTTTGCCTTTCCGTGAACGGTCCAACCGGAAAGATCTTTGCCGTTGAACAGTGATTTCCATTTCTTTGCCTCACTTTTACCTGTTAAGAGAAGCATACATACAATTAATAATAGTGTTAATTTGCTTTTCATTTGTATTAGTTTTAATGTTGATGAATATATCCCAAAATTGGAAAAAATTAAAAATTACAGATTAAAAATTAAACGACATCTTTAGAATTGTCTGATTTTCTGACTTTCTCTCCTGCTGCCAGTTTAATAATATTCATGTCCTGTTGCAATCTTTGCGAAAACATGGCCAAGTCGGAGCTATGGATAATAATGGTGATTCCTTCCTTCATCCATCTCATCTGTCTTTCGGGAGATTCTGAAAAATGAATGCCAACTGCCAATCCCTTCTCCCGGGATATCCGGATGATTTTTTTAACCGCTTCTTCAAACACAGGATGATCATACTGTTCAGGCAATCCCAGACTTATAGAAAGATCGTGCGGCCCAATAAAGACCGCATCCAGGCCGGGAACCGAGAGGAGTTCTTCCAACCGGTCCAATGCAGGTTCACTTTCAATATTTGCGACACAAACATTTCCTTCGTTCCATTTGGAAAGATAGGTCTTGAGTGATTTTTCAATCTTTTCAGGATTCTCCAATAACTGATCCAGCAACTCCCCTTTCAATGGCCTGTATTTCAATGCACCAACGAGTTCTTTGACCTGTCTTACATTTTCCAAATAAGGAGCCACCACACCCTCGGCGCCTGAATCCATCATCTGACAGGCCCGATAAGGATCCGGGGATGGAATTCGAACAATAGGAGCAATTCCCATAGCCCTGAATGTTTGACACATACGGGCTATCTCCATTCTTTCGAGTGGTATATGTTCTGTGTCAAGAAAAACGAAATCTAATCCTGCACGCTGGGCAATAGCCGGCCAGGTAGGAGAAGTAGATGCTATACAGGTGCCATACACCATCTGACCTGCTTTAATTTTTTTAAGCAAAGTCTTTTCCATCAGTAGTTTGATTGACTTGTTAATGCTAATACTAGGATTCGAAACCAATTCCTGAATCCATGGCAATTTACAAATTTGTTGCGTTCCTTCAAAATATATTCGTTAAGCTTTCCATTATTGTGTTGCAGTCGCCGGAAGCATTAACTTCCGGCGATTCTTTTTAGCTGCCCTATTTTGTACTACCTTTGCGCTCAGAAAATTCGTATTTTTTATGATATCTGTTGAAGAACTATATGTTGAATTTGGTGGTTTTGAGCTTTTCAAACAGGTAAGCTTCATTGTCAATCCGCGCGACCGCATTGGGTTGGCAGGCAGAAATGGCGCCGGAAAATCCACCCTTTTAAAAATTTTCGCAGGAAAACAGATTCCAACTTCCGGAAGGGTTGTTGCACCCAAAGATGTCAAAATCGGCTACCTCCCTCAGCACATGGATACAACTGACTCAAGTACAGTTATCCAGGAGGCAGCAAGAGCTTTTGAAGAAATACATATTCTCGAAAACAGGCTAAATTTTCTGAGCAATGAACTTTCCGTCCGTACTGATTATGATTCAGTTGAATACCACCAGATCATGGATGAACTGCACGAAGTGAATGATCGATTTCACCTGCTTGGAGGAAGTAACTTTCACGCCGACATAGAACAAACGTTGATTGGCCTGGGCTTCGACCGGAAAGATTTTGAGAGGCCTACCTCCGAGTTTTCGGGCGGATGGCGCATGCGCATCGAACTTGCGAAAATACTCCTCCGGAAACCCCATGTTTTCCTGCTGGATGAGCCAACCAATCACCTCGATATTGAGTCGATACAATGGCTCGAAAGCTTTTTAAAGGATTATCCCGGGGCTGTGGTACTGGTCTCCCACGACCGTGCCTTCCTGGATAACGTCACCAACCGAACCGTTGAAATTAGTCTTGGCAAAATTTACGACTACAAAGTCAACTATAGCAAATATCTGGAACTAAGGGTAGAAAGACGTGAACAACAATTGGCTTCCTACCGTAACCAGCAAAAAATGATCCAGGACACCGAGGATTTCATTGAGCGATTCCGATACAAAGCCACCAAGTCGGTGCAGGTTCAATCGCGCATCAAACAGCTGGACAAAGTAGATAGAATCGAAGTTGACGAAGAGGATACCAGGTCTTTGAACATCAGGTTCCCTCCCTCACCCCGATCCGGAACGGTCGTATTCAAGGCCGTGGAATTGTCAAAATCGTTTGAAAATTTAGAGGTCCTGCACAAGGTGGATCTCACCATTGAACGGGGCGAAAAAATTGCTTTTGTCGGGAAAAACGGCGAAGGCAAAACCACCATGGCCCGTATCCTGATGCAGCAACTCGAATGTACCGGAGAGCAGCAATTGGGTCACAACGTCAAGATTGGGTACTTTGCACAAAATCAGGCTTCCCTGCTTGATGAGGAGATTACCGCACTCGAAACCATTGACCAGATCGCTGTCGGGGATATCAGGACCAAAATCAGGGATATTCTGGGTGCGTTCATGTTTTCAGGTGAAGATGTGGATAAAAAGGTGAAGGTATTGTCGGGGGGCGAAAGATCAAGGCTGGCCTTGATCCGTTTACTGCTCGAACCGGTCAACTTTCTGGTACTGGACGAACCCACCAACCACCTCGATATCCACTCCAAGGGAATATTGAAGAAAGCCTTGCTCGATTTCGATGGCACCCTGTTGCTGGTCTCTCATGACCGTGAATTTCTGGATGGACTTGTCAATGTCGTTTATGAGTTCAAAAATAAAAATATCAGGCAGCACCTGGGTGGAATCTATGAATTTCTCCAGAAAAAAGAGCTGGGCTCCCTTCGTCAACTGGAGATCAATACTCCGGTAAAGAGAAAAAAAAAAGAACCCATCAAAGAGATAACTGTTGTATCTTTTGAAGAGCGCAAAGAGATCAATAAAATGATCAGCAAACTGGAAAAACAGATCTCTGAGTTGGAAACTTATATCTCCAAACTGGAGAATGAGATCACTATCACTGATATATACATGAGCGATCATCCCGAAAAAGTAGATAGTGATTTGCTGGGCAAGTACGAAGCCACCAAGAAACAATTGGATGTCGAACTAAGCAGGTGGTCAGATCTTAACAGTGAGATGGAAATCTGGAACACAAAAAAACCTGAATAATTGGAAATTATGGAAGATAAAAATTTTGTATTCGGTTTGCACTCCACCATTGAAGCCATCAATGCCGGAAAAGAGATAGACCGTATTTTGATCCGCAAAGGATTGCAGGGGGAATTGTACATGGAGCTGATGAAACTGATCAGACAATTTGAGATTCCGTTCCAGCAGGTCCCGGTCGAACGCATCGACAGGGTGACACGTAAAAACCACCAGGGCGTAGTAACATTCATCTCTCCTATTGCCTATCAACCCATTACAGAGATCATCCCAATGATTTTTGAGCAAGGGAAAAATCCACTCATTCTAGTGCTTGATAGAATAACCGATGTCAGAAACTTTGGGGCCATTGCCCGATCTGCTGAAGTTGCAGGTGTTGATGCCATTCTTATTCCCGAAAAAGGAGCCGCTCAAATCAACGCCGATGCCATCAAGACCTCTTCCGGAGCGCTGCTTACCATTCCGGTATGCAGGGAGAAAAACCTGATCAATGCGGTTCGGTTTTTACAGAATTCGGGACTTAAAGTGATCGCTGCTTCCGAAAAGGGTGACAAAAACTACTTCAGTTGCGATATGACAATGCCTTTGGCAATTGTGATGGGCTCGGAAGAGACCGGAATCGATTCAGCCATCTTAAAAATCGCAGATGAATGGACAAAAATTCCTCAACTAGGGACCATTCAATCACTTAATGTCTCTGTCGCCGCGGGAATTCTTATGTTTGAAGCCGTCAGACAAAGAATTTTGATCTGTTAACAGATCTGCCGAAAAAATAAAAAAAGGATGAAAAGCAATTTTCATCCTTTTTTTATTTTTTATCATACCCCCCCCCCATATTTTATACGATAGTACTGAAAAATATGTACGTTTTTCGTTTTGTACCCCATATTTTTTACATACTATTTGTTAATTAATCATTAATTTGAAGTACGCCCCCCCTATTTTTGTATATTTCATCAAAATATAATACATATGTTTGGGGTAGAAGATAAAAATAGGGGGGGTGTCAGTAAAAATTATGATTTCTTGAAAGCTTCCCCCAAAAATTTAGCGACAACAGAATATTAATCTTAAATCCTATGATCATGAAACTAAAATTTAAAGAAATCCGACTTTCCCTGGCATTTTTCTTATTATTTGCTTTAGTAAGCAATTTTTCTTTTGGAACTGGATCCACCCAAATCTGGATCCCATCAACCGACTTCCAAAAATTTAATACTTTACACCTAGGTATTGATAATTATTTGAGGGTAAAAAACCAGGCTGACGGAAGCCGTGGTGCCGGAGTTTATGACATTGGACTGACAGCAGGAATTCTCCCCTGGGAAAAATTTCAGGCCGAAGTTGGAATCGACTATCTCGGCATGGGTGATGGCATCTACGATAAAAGCCCGGTCTATTTCAATTTAAAATTAGGTACCCCTGAAGGTGCATTGTTCAAAGGGGCGCCTGCCATTGCCTTTGGTGGTCAAAATTTTGGAACAAAATCGAATCTTACCAATTACAACGTGGTTTTCGGTCTTATTGCTAAAACCATCCCCGTACTTGGAAGAGTGTCTGCCGGTTATTATACCGGAAATAGTAAAATACTTGTTGATGAGAATGGTGCAAAGGCTCAAAGTGGAGTTTTGCTATCCCTGGACCGTGCAATGACAGAAATCTCTGACAAACTTTGGTTTGCAGTTGATTACCAGGGTGGAAAAAACTATTTAGGCGCTTTGAACGTTGGCTTTTCCTGGGCTTTTACATCCAAGATATCTGTCATTTTTGCCTACGACATATACAACAACCACAATGTCGCATACAACACCAATAACCTCAATGTCAATTCGTTCACCACACAATTGGATATAAACTTTTGATTTCATGGATCTGTCCCAAATGGGGATGTCAGGCCGATTGAGGATAATCAGAATCAAAACAAATATTTAGGCCACTCAGAATCATTAACATACATAAAATAATTGCAATGAAAAAAATTGAAGCCATTATCAGAACTTCCAAGTTCGAAGAAGTAAAAGATGCCCTGCATGCCATCGACATCGATTTTTTCTCCTTCTGGGAAGCCACAGGGGTTGGAAATGAGATGAAATTAGCCCAAAGAACCTATCGAGGCGTACATGGAAGTACCTCTTTCATCCCCCGCCGAATGTTGACCATAGTTGTCAGGGACCTGAACCTTAGAAAAACGGTGGACTGCCTTCTTAAGGTTGCCTATACCGGAGAGGTTGGAGATGGAAAAATTTTCGTCTCCTCCATTGAAGAGTCATGGCGGATCAGGACCAAAGAAAATGGCGACGAATCCTTGTTTGTCAAGGACTAAGGCTGCGAAATAATCTTTTTACAACGAAAAACTAAAAATACAAAGCTATGATATTACGAAAGCTTTTAAACAGAAAATCACCAGCTGGCCCCAAGGTCGGCAGGACTCGATCTGAAAAGGTGACTCTATTCCTGGCCGTTTTTGCCGGCAAGATGATAGGTTTAGCAATGGTTATCGCAGCCATGATGATGATTCCAGGGTTACTCGGGTTATCAGCCAGCGCAGCTGACATCTACACTCCGCACGAAACAGCCACCATCAATGCCATCAATACCATGTGGACGCTGATCGCAGCAGCGTTGGTTTTTGGCATGCAGGCAGGTTTTGTGATGCTGGAGGCTGGTTTCGCCAGAAAGAGGGAAACTGTGAATATTTTGGTTGAATGTGCCCTGGACACAGCCATTTGCGGTGTATTCTTCTGGGCTATTGGTTATGCCTTCATGTTTAGTCATGGTAATGGCTTCATTGGTTACAACTGGTTCTTCCTGCAAGGAGTTCCTTTAACCTACGAAACAACTGGTGTCTCCATTCTTGCACACTGGATCTTTCAATTCGCATTTGCCGACACGGCTTCAACCATCACCTCTGGTGCCATGATTGGCCGTACCGGATTCCGTGGGGATATTCTTTACAGCATCGGGGTAACCGGATTTATCTATCCAATTATAGGCCACTGGGCCTGGGGACCTGACGGATTCCTCGCCACCATGGGAAGCGCCGGAAACTTTATGGCCACGCTTGGACAACCGTTCCGTGACTTTGCCGGTTCAACAGTTGTTCACACGATTGGCGGTGTCGTTTCACTTGCAGGTGCAATTGTATTGGGGCCTAGACTGGGACGTATCTTCCTGCGTGACGACAAAGAAAAAGGGGGATTACCGGCACCGCACAGCTTACCACTGGCAACCATCGGAGCCTTTCTGTTGTGGTTTGGATGGTACGGATTCAATCCTGGCAGCACCTTATCAGGAATGGACATCTCCGGTATTGGCCGCGTAGCCGCAAATACTACACTTGCAGCCTGTACCGGTGCACTGGGCGCCATGGCCGTAGCCTTCTATTTTGGTATGACCAAAGGAAAATTTGATGTTGGATTTACATTGAATGGTATGCTTGGAGGTCTCGTTGCCATTACAGCGCCCTGTTATTGGGTATCACCTTTCGGAGCAGTGATAATCGGACTGGTGGCCGGAGTTGTAGTCGTATTGGGCGTATACTTACTTGAATATCTTCGCATTGACGATCCGGTTGGAGCCTTTTCCGTGCACGGATTGAATGGTATCTGGGGCACCCTTTCGCTCGGACTCTTCGCATGCGGATTGTATGGAGCAACCGGCCCTACGGGCGCCGACGACTCGTCTCCTGTAGCAGGATTGTTTTATGGAGGTGGTGCAAGCGTGCTCAAAGCTCAGGCAATTGGAAGTTTCACGATAACCGTTGCAACCTTTGCCATATCCATGCTGCTGATGTGGGTTGTCATGAAATTACCACAACCATGGAGTCTGCGTGTCGAAGCCAAAGGTGAGCTGGGAGAAGGTGGTATTGACGTATTTGAACACGGCTCAAAAGCCTACTATGACTGATACATGAGATTTATATGTTTATTCGCAGTAATTAAAAAAACGTTCTTTTCTTCAGAATAAATAAATTTGAAGACGGTTAACTGATGATGGTTCAAAAAATGGGGACCTCCCTCTTGAAGGTCTCTTCAAGCGAGATAAAAGTTTCGGTACTGGAGATACCCTGAATTTTTTGAATCTTGTCGCTCAGTACAGATTTTAAATGTTCGTTGTCCCTGGCATAAATCTTGGCGAAAATGGCATATTGGCCTGTAATGTAGTGGCACTCCACAATCTCCCTGATAGCACGGAGTTGCTCGGCTACCTCGGCGTACATGCTGCCTTTTTCCAAAAACAGACCAATGTAGGAACAAGTTCTGAAGTCAATCTTCTTTGGATCAACAGTATATCCTGAACCAACGATAACCCCCATTTCCGTCATGCGCGTCACACGCTGGTGGACAGCAGCCCTGGATATTCCACATGCTTCTGCAACATCTTTGAAGGGGATACGGGCATTTTTGGTAACAATATCCAGAATTTGGAGGTCGGTATCATCAAGTTGGTTTCTAAGTGTCATGATTAATAGCAATATAAAATGAAAATTTTGAGTACCTTTCTGATCACTATGATGGCTATGGAGGCAACTGGAGACCCTGCATTCACAATGACTATCTAAACAAAAATAGCTTAAATTTATTTATTTGTACAGATAATAGCTGCTTATAAAGACAAATGGACTTAAAATAACCGATATTTTGGAAAAATGATATTCAAAAACAAAATTATAATCAGATGAAATACCCATGGGAAAGTATTCGCACTTACCGAATATGAATATCTGGGTATTCCATGCGACCTTTAAAAAACAAATTATATACGCATGAAAAAATCCTGGCAGATCTCACTGTTCCTTATCTTGATACTCTCGTTGCTCGGAGTGATCATTTCCGGAAAAAACCCATTTGAGCTGGATCCCAAGACCGTCCCGGGGGATGTAGCATGGATGCTAACCTCCACCGCGCTTGTGCTGTTCATGACCCCTGGACTTGCTTTCTTCTATGGTGGCATGATTCAACCTAAAAATATCATATCTACCATGTTACAAAGCTTTGTGGCCATGGGAATTGTGAGTATTGTGTGGGTACTGATCGGATTTAGCCTGGCTTTTGGCGATAGTATTGGTCCCGAAAAGTATGGTTTGATCGGAAATCCTTTTACTTATTTTATGTTCAAAGGAGTTGGTGGTAATATCAATGCTGCATTGGCGCCAACGATTCCACTGGCCTTGTTTGCCATTTTTCAGATGAAATTTGCCATCATTACACCTGCGCTGATTACCGGTTCTTTTGCCGGAAGGGTAAGGTTTAGTTCTTATATCCTGTTCATTTCGCTCTTCTCTATTTTCATTTATGCGCCTCTGGCACACTGGACCTGGCATCCAAACGGATTTTTACGCAATTGGGGAGTCCTTGATTTTGCAGGGGGAACCGTGGTTCACATGTCTGCAGGGTTTGCAGCACTGGCCGGCGCGATGTTTCTTGGCCCAAGAAGGGATTATCAGCAACAGTTTCATCCCGCCAATATTCCTTTTGTTTTATTGGGAGCCAGTATGTTATGGTTTGGTTGGTTCGGTTTCAATGCAGGATCGGCACTCGCTGCCAACTCGATAGCTACTGTCGCTCTGATGAATACAAACATTGCGTCTGCTGCAGCCATGATAGGATTTATCCTTTTTGATGTTGCAATGGGCAGAAAACCATCGGCAATGGGAGCTGCCATTGGATTGGTAGTGGGCCTGGTTGCCATCACCCCTGCTGCCGGATTTGTCAACCTTGGAGCTGCCATTTTCATTGGATTGGTTGCCTCCTTTATTTGTAACATAGCCATCTCCTACCGGTCCAAAACTTCACTCGATGATACCCTGGATGTCTTTCCTGCACACGGAATGGGTGGAATTATCGGAATGATACTCACCGCTGTATTCGCACAAGGTGTAGGCCTGTTCTATGGCGAATACAAAACCTTCCTGTTCCACTTGCTAGCTCTTGTAATTGTCGGAGTTTATACTTTTGGAGGCTCTTATTTGCTTTATGTTGTAACCAACAAGATTATTCCCTTGAGGGTTTCCCCCAAATCAGAGCGTCTCGGACTGGATATTACTCAACACGAGGAATCTTATATCGGTGAGCATGCCAGAGAGTGATTTATTCGCTATTCACTTTATTGTAGCTGTTCCTCATTACTTTGTTCCAATCAGTCTCTTTTTCGCTTAAGGCAGGACGATCGGCAGCCTTGTAGCCAATACCTACAATTGAAAGCACTTCCAGGTGATCGGGAATGTTGAGTAGATTACTGATGAATTCATTGGCTGTCTGATCGTCATCGTGGTAACGACGGTGAATCTGCACCCAACAGGAGCCCAGCCCTAAACCTTCTGCCGCGAGTTGAAGAATGATGGAAGCAATGGAGCAATCTTCAATCCATACATCACTCTTGGTTTTATCACCGGCAACAACCACTGCGAGAGGTGCGTGTTTCAGCAGGCACGCACCATGCGGCTTTGCTATCGAAAGCTGGTTCAACAATTCCGGATCATCAACAACTACAAACTCCCAGGGTTGACTATTCTTGGACGATGGCGAATGCAATCCCGCCTTCAATAGTTGATGGATGATATCATCCTCAACCTTCTTCTCACTAAACTTCCGTGTACTTCTGCGGTTATAAAGGATTTCAAGCATGGTTTGGTTTTATTTGCAAAAATAGAAACCAAATTGATTCACCGCTACCTATTTATCGTTTTTTTTTTAAACTTCAAGAATCTTATCACTCATTCGGTACATCTTTGGATTACTTTGGCAATTGCCTTCTGACAAACCGGACAGAAACTGTTCGGTTTGTTTGATTTCATACGACAATCATCCATCGGACTGTAAACACCCTTCGTAACATATCCGCCCCCCTCAAATACTCCCGTTTTCCCTGAGTATTCTTTGGTTCGTGGAGTAGGAATTGGAGTTGAAGGACCTATCAATGCGCCCCATTTGGACTTAAAATCAACCATTGTGGTCAGGTTGGGCTCCCATGGCTCTACCTTCAGGTTGTAAAAATCTTCGTATGCAACTTCGGAAGAATAGTATTCATCTCCCAATCCGGCAAATTCATGTCCAAATTCATGGATGAAAACATTTGCTGCCAATGCATGATCAGATGTGCATACTGACAGATAGTTACAGAATCCCCCGCCTCCGTATTCTTTCGAATTGACCAGCACAATCAGGTAATCGTAGGGAACCGCAGCTGCCTGGTCTGATACAGACTTCAAGTCAGTTGTGGTCAGGTATCGTGCTACATCAAAAGTATAGAAAGAACTGTTATATAAGGTATTCACATAAATATTCCTACCGGGAATGTCGGTTCCTGACTCTGCCGAGGGGGTTTCAACGGCATAAATATTGAACTTATCCTGCTGAGATGCAAAGGGCTCAACCTTGAACAACGAATCAACCAATCGGCGGGCATCTTTCACAAACTTGCCCATCTCCTCTTTTTGATAGCCTTCCGCAAGTATCGCGATGTCCACTTTCTTATTGGGTTCACCGGAACTCTTCAGCATTACCCAGTCACTTTTGAAAGGGGTTTCTTGGTTGATAAAATAATTGGTTGGATCAATTGTCGTTGAATAGAGTGATTGAAATTTCCCATCCCTGTTGCGATATTCCAGTTCAAGAACGACTTTGCTTTTCGGAAACGGGAATCGAAGCACCTGATAGAATGCCCTTTCCATCCTTTTTGCCTCTGCAGTAGTTTGCCACTCCTGAAAAAGTGGCGAGAATCCCTGACGATAAATCACAGTTTGGGTCGCAAGATCCCTGACATTGAAACAATAATTACCCGGCGATTGTTCCTCAATGGCAATTTTAGTCGTACCGCCCCAAAAAGGTTCTCTCTTTTGCTGAACTTCGGTCACCTTGGCAAAATCACTCGATCCTGTAAGCAAATAATCAAAACGAAGTACCCCGCTGGTGAAAAAATCATTGAAACTCCCTTGTGCCATCAGGGAAGCCGGGAATAGAACAAGGAAGAAAAGAGCAATTCTGTTTATCATTTTTAAGAGAATTTATTCCATTAATTTGACCTGAAATCTTAGCAAAGTATCTGCTATTTTATTTCTTCATATTCGATTTTATTCCTGAACGGCTGATATAATCCGGCTTCTTTCACTAATTTTGCAGACGATTCAAAAGTAATTATTTCAGAACATCTTTAAAGAAACGGCCCATGCAAGTTTTTTATGATTATTTGAGGGAATTTTTCCTAAATGCCCAACTGCATCCAAAAATTGCCATCTATCTGGCGGCACTTGGAACCTTTCTAATACTTTCACTTATTTCGCTTATACTCTTCTTTCCCTTCCGGAAACTGCTTATCACAATCGTTGAAAAATTCACCAAACATACCGAAACACTTTGGGATGATGTTTTGTTTGAACACAAAGTTTTTCATGCTGTTGCCCATCTGATCCCTGCTATTTTCATCTATGCATCCGCAGGATTTGGTTCGGAAGATCTGGTTTCACTTCCCGGGATTATCAAAGGCATCGCAAAAATTTACATCACATTCGCAGTAGTACTAAGCCTGATCCGATTTCTGGATGCATCGCAGGATATTTACAACACTTATCCTTTTGCGATTGAACGACCCATCAAAGGCTATTTACAGCTGGTCAAAATTCTCATTTATTCTGTGGCAGCCATCATTCTTGTTTCTATCCTGGTTAACCAGGATCCCAGTAGGCTTTTCACCGGACTCGGTGCCATGGCAGCCGTACTGATGTTCGTTTTTAAGGATCCTATTTTGGGTTTTGTGGCAAGTATCCAGTTGGCTGCCAACAAGATGGTAAAACCAGGAGATTGGATCACCGTTCCGAAATTCAACGTGGATGGAACCGTTGTTGATATCTCACTCACTACCGTGAAAGTTCAGAATTGGGATAAAACAATTACATCCATTCCTACCTATTCACTGGTGTCAGAATCAGTTACAAACTGGATTGGCATGCAGGAATCGGGCGGAAGACGCATTCAGCGCTCTGTCTTTATTGACATGGCCAGAATCAAATTTTGCGACCGGAAATTTGTGGATCGAATCGCAAATCTTCCCGTCATCAAAAGTTACATGGAACAGAAAAGGGCTTTGGATCCTACCTTCCCTGATTGGAAAGATCAGATGGGGGACCAGCCAACCAACCTGGCCGTTTTTCGCTCTTACGTAGAAGCCTTTCTTTGGACCAATCCTCACACACATAATAACATGACATTGATTGTCAGGTTTCTGCAATCCACCGAGCGGGGTCTGCCACTTGAATACATTGTTTTCAGCAAAGAACAAGAATCTGATCTTTTTGAAAACATTTCTGCAGAAATCGTCGACCATATTTTGGCTGTCATCTCCGAGTTTGAACTAAAAGTATTCCAAAACCCATCAGGTAGCGACTTCAGGTACATCGCGAGGAACCAGTAAAAATTCGATAAAAGATTTGCTGCGAGGTGGAAAAATTATAATTTTGTTGAAAATTCCTCAATTTAATATCAAATTGAAAGCACCGTGAAGAAAAATAACCTTGAATTAGAAGAAGACTTTAAAGAGCAGGCGGTTCAAATTGATGATCTGGATCGAAAAATACTGAAACTTATTACCAACAATGCGAGGGTTCCTTTTCTGGAGGTCGCCAGGGAATGTGGCGTTTCCGGCGCTGCCATTCACCAGCGCGTACAGCGCCTGATCTCCATGGGGGTGGTTACAGGATCAGAATTTATTGTCAGCCCCTCCAGAATGGGCTATAACACAACGGCTTTTATGGGCATCTACCTGGACAAAACCAGCTTTGACAAGAAAGTACTGAAACAACTGAAGGACATTCCGGAAGTAGTAGAATGTCATCATACGACCGGGCAATATGCCATTTTTATTAAAATTCAAACAAAAACAAACAAGCATCTGATGAAGATCATCGACACAGATCTTCAGGCGATCGATGGCATAGCACGTACCGAGACGTTTATCTCCCTGGAGCAGGATTTCAAACGACAAATCCCAATCAAATAATTGATCATTTTAAGTCCCTTAGCGTAGTGGCTCAAAATGGTAAATCATCATTTTCACCATCCTTAACTGGCAGAAAATCATCCTCGTTGTATGGAGGTGGCGGCGCCTGATCCCCGGTTGCCGAAGATTTCTCCAATCTGTCGATCTTAAATGCGTTTACATTGTGGTACCATTTACCATTGTATTCGCGACCTTCCAGACTGAAACTAACCTCCAGCTCATGATTCTTATCGCTCTCCCTGATCATCTCTGTTTTGTCATTAAACAGGGTAAAACAGATTTTTTTTGGAAACTGATCGTCCGGAACTTCCAGGACAAAATCAAGTTTTTTCCACTCCCCTCTCGCACTGCTTCCGGTTTGTAACGGAAGTATGTCAATTAATTTGCCTTTTACTTTAAAGCTCATAAATTTGGTTTTCAGGAAATAAAACCCGGAAGATGAGATTCATCCATTCCGGGTTTTGTTCCAGAGGTTACACCCCTATCAATGAATTAGTTAATTATTTTGTTGCAGGAACAGCAGCCGCAGCAGCTGGTGTAGGCTCAATGCTGATCAATTCAACTTCGAAAATTAACACAGAATTAGGTTTAATTTTCGGTCCCGCAGCTTGTTCTCCATAACCCAGTTCAGAAGGAATATATATTTTCCATTTTGAACCTACAGGCATCATTAGCAAAGCTTCGGTCCAACCTTTAATTACCTGGGTCAATCCGAATGTAACCGGTTCGCCACGGTTAACTGAACTGTCAAATACTTCGCCATCAATGGTCGTTCCATGGTAATGTACTTTCACATTATTTTCAGCAGTAGGCTTGGGACCTGTTCCTGTCTTAATTATTTCATACTGTAGACCAGAAGCTGTAGTGGTTACACCGGCATGCTTCCCATTATCGGCCAAAAATTCCTTACCTGCTTCTTTGTTTTTCCCACCCTCCAAAGATTGGGCTTTTACAAAATATGCCTGTGTAATTGCACCTGCTTTCGCAGAGGCAATAAGGCCTGAATCACCCTTCATCACAGTAGAGAAAGCCTGTAAAATGATTGCAGTATTAAGGTCTTTACCTCCCGGTGCTGCCGGTAGGTTTTTCATGATGTTGTTACCCAAATCCACGCCAATTGCATAGGCGGCAGAGTCGGCCTGGGTCTTCAGGTTTACTTTAGTGTTTGAAGTGTTACAGGATGCCAGGGCAATTGAACCGGCTACCATTGCGAGAAGTAAATTTCTAATTTGCATAACTGTTTCTATAAAAAATTGAATGATGGTTCTAAAGGTTGCGAAGATAACTATTTTTCAATTGATTCGTATCTTGTGAGGTTAAATTATTTATCTGTAACTCATTGTTTATAGGGTTCTTAATTTTCCTTTATCAACTTTTCAAATCCCGGGGTATAAAATATAGTAAAACCTCCATGCTGGTCGTCGCTAATAAAATAGGCTTCCATTTCACTGTTCTTTGCCAGAAATTCTTTCGATTTTTCCAATCCCATTACCATGAAAGCCGTTGCATAGGCATCCGCAGTTATGCAATCATTTGCAACGACAGAAACACTCAGCAAATTATGCCTCACCGGATAACCGTTGGATGGATCAATTGTGTGGGAATATCTGACTCCATTCTCCTCGTAATATTTCCGGTAACTACCTGAAGTTGAAATGGCCCGGTTCTTCATTGTAAGGATGGCCTGAATCTTGCGCTCATCCTCCGAGTTTTTAGAAGGCATTTCAATGGCTACACTCCATAGCTGTCCGTCGGGTTTGGATCCATGGGCCAAAACTTCACCCCCGACATCAATCAAATAGTTCTGAATTCCCTTCTTTTCAAAAAACCAGGCCAGCCAGTCTGAAGAATAACCCTGGGCTATCGCATCGAAATCGATTTGGATCCGGGGATCAGCCTTTATCAATTTTCCCTTTGACAGTTGCACCTTCCGGTAACCGACCAAAGGCAGCAGCGAATCAACCATGGCTTTGTCAACTTTCTCCTTTTTCTTAAAACCAAAGCCCCAGGCTTCAACCAGCGGACCTACCGTGACATCGAAAGCACCGTCTGTACTGGCTGAAACCCCCATCGATTTTTTAAATATCGTTTCATAAATAGGATCTGCTGTAACAGAAGTATCATTATTGTTCAAGCGCGAGATCACAGATGTAGGTATATAGGAAGATACGGATTTGTCAAACTGCTTTAGAAGTGAATCAACAGCGGGCTGAAGATTTTCATTGTTGTCCGAACAATAGGTGATGGCATAATAGGTACCCTGGGCCGCACCCGACATTTTGAACACTTTAAGCTCTTTCTTATCCGCACAGCCAGACAAAAATGGCAAAATCAGTCCAACCAAAATAAAAAAATATCGGTTCATGCGGGTAAAGATAAAATAAACAGTCAAATTCTAAAAACTATATTTCAATCGGAGCCCTACCTGTTCTTTGTTGCCCTGATCATCTCCCGTTTCCCGGGCGGACCGGGAATTCTCTCCACCCCAAATCCTACGGACTGAAGTGTCCGCCTGACATCTCCTTTGGCACAGTACGTAACAAGTATGCCATTGGATTTCATTCGGTCAAAGATCATTTCGAAAATTGAACGGCTCCAAAGTCCTGATTGCTTATCGGGCGAAAAGGCGTCAAAGTAGACCAGATCGACAAGCGGCAGCTTATCCCATCCCATGTCAAGCAGGTCTGACTCAATTTTGTGAAGGATGAACTGTGGATGAATTTCAGCATCACCATTCCACTGAGCCTGGTGAATGAGAGAGAACCATACAGGATTAAAATCTGGAAAGTGATGACTAAATTTTAATTTTTCCCAGACTTCTTCCGGTAAAGGAAATTTCTCGATGGTGTTGTACCATACTTTTTTCCCAGTGCTCAAACCAGCCAAAAGAGTCAGGTAACAATTTAAGCCTGTTCCAAAACCAATTTCCAGTACCCTGATGTCGCTTTGCGGACACTGTTTAAAGCCGGCCTGTATAAAAACATGTTGCGATTCCTGTATGGCTCCAAAAGTCGAATGGTAGTGTTCGTCCAACTCCCCGAGATACAAGGTCTGCGACCCATCGAGCGTCTCTCTGATTTCAACTTTCATCCTCTTCTTCTGTTTTTGAATCAATAACTTCTTGCCTTAACCTGGTAGGCAAAAGGCGGATAAAATCAATTTTCCTTCTGTTTGTTACCGCGTATTGGGGATGACCTTTCATCCAAAAATAAAACCAGCCAGACAATATCAGCCCTTTCATAACAGATGTAAGCGTGATGCTCCACCACACACCGGTAACACCAAAAATAGCAGGCTGTGATAGATAAAGAGCAAGCGGGATTCGCAATCCGGTCACTGTGATGCCCACGAGGGAGGGAGGAATCGTCTTTCCAACTCCGTTAAAAATACCACCAGTTGTAATCTCCACACACATAAAAAATTGGGAAATAGCCAAAATGGAAAGGTAACGTACCCCAAGGCTGATAGCCTCCTCCTCCCGGAGGAATAGTGTATAAATTTCCCTTCCAAAAAACAGAAAGCAGATCGTCACAAGAATTCCGATTGTACCACTGATCGTAATAGTGGTAAAATAGCCCTTAAATATTCTATCCCATCTGTTGGCGCCGAAATTCTGACCGGTAAAAATACCAAGCGCCGTTGAAAAACCTCCGGCAGTCATCCAGCTCAGTGCCTCTATCTGCGCACCAATACTTTGAACAGCAATCGGCATAGCTCCCCAGGGAGCTATGATCCGTGCCAGCGCCATTCCAAAAGAGGCAAAAAGGATGCTATGGAGCGCAACGGGAGATCCCAGTTTAATGATCTTTTTGAAGTATTCGGCATTTACCTCGAGCCGCATTCTGATCTTCCCCAATGCACTCTTACCACTTCCAATTGTGAATATAAAAATCAATAATACGATCGTTTGCGAGATTACTGTAGCAATGGCAGAACCGTTTGAACCAAGCCTTGGGACGGGACCAAAACCAAAAATCAAAATGGGATTGAGCACTACATTGGCGATCAATCCTACCGCGTTGATCCTGAATGGCAATTTTGAATTGCCTGTCCCGTTGATGATTCCGGTGAAGGTGGGATTGGAATAATAGAGCAGAGAACCGATGGCGATGATACGCATGTAGGAGACGGCAGATGCCTCTACACTTTTGTTTTGAACATGAAAAAAAGAGACCAGTTCAGGGGCAAAATAATAGGTAAAGGCCCCGTAAAGGATTGATAAGGCTACCACAAGCGAAACCGCATTGACAGCAAAGGATTCGGCTTTGATTTTATCTTTGGCGCCCAACGACTGGGATACACCCACTTCAGCGCCAATCCTGCCAATTAGCATCAAAGAGACTCCCAGCCAGGTAAAATATGAGGCGATACCTACTGCAGCTACTGCATTGCTTCCAACCCTGCCCAACCACAACATATCGGTCAGGTTGTAAGCCATCTGCACAAAAGAGGTGCCCAGAATAGGCACAGTCAAACGAATGATCTGACTGGTAATGGGACCTTCTGTGAGATTTTTTACTTTCAAGTGCCTAAAGTGAACTAAAGTGACCAGAGTGAACTAAAGTACTTCGGAACTCGACCACCAAAGTTTGGAGTCCCAAACTTTAGTCACTTTAGTTCACTTTAGGCACTCTAGTCACTTCTCCCGGCGAAAGTATATCGAAAAAAGCTATTTTTACTATCTGAAATGCAAAAATGTAAATTGTAACCCATGCTCGTCAGGCTTTATGATGATAATCCAAATCAGAAGGAGATTGATAAAATTGTGGAATTGCTGAGAGATGGTGCTGTCATCATCTTTCCAACTGATACAATCTATGGCATTGGTTGCGATATCACAAAATCTAAAGCAGTGGAGCGGGTTGCCCGAATAAAAGGTGTCAGGCCGGAAAAAGCGGATTTCTCCTTTATTTTGTATGATCTAAGCCAAATTTCAGATTATTGCCGACCCTTCACTAACTCCATTTTCAAGCTCTTGAAAAAAAACCTTCCCGGCCCATTTACCTTTTTGCTACAAGCCAATTCCAATGTCCCCAAACTTTTCAAAAACTCAAAGAAGAACATTGGCATCAGGATTCCTGATAACAATATCATCCGGACCATTGTAAAAGAGCTCGGAAATCCGGTTTTATCCACATCGGTCCACCACGAAGATGTTGTTTTGGAATATATTACAGACCCTGAGCTCATTGAAGAAAACTATGGTGACCTGGTCGACCTGGTCATTGATGGCGGATACGGTGACAATCACCCTTCTACCATTGTAGATTGCACATCGGGTGATGCTGAAATAATCAGACAAGGGAAAGGTATTTTGCTGGATTGACGAATCTATTCGGTCACAATATCTCCGGCACCAACAAATTCGCGTTATTCTTTTCGCTGGTTGAAATACTGACAAATAAACTGGTTTTTGTTTTCAAACGGAAAAGATTGAATAAGGAGTTGCACGGAACTATTCACATTGAAAGTAGTAGATGGATGGTGCTCTTTAACCTCCTTTTCAGCCTCTTTCGATGCATGATAAAGGATGATCCTGCACGTTGGTAAATCTAGACTATGGTCAATTCCGGATTTAATGTTACCAATCCAAACCAGATCCGCAAATAGCTCTTTAGGTGAGTTTTTATATGCTGTTGTATCCTGTGACTGAATGACGATCCTTGCTCCTTTATAAAACACCATATTCCCCATGACGCATAGACTTCCATCCGATATTCGCAGAGAATCCGAAAGTTGAAACATATCTGTTTTTTTGATTCCCCTCTCTCCAAAAAAAGGCTTTAAAACATATCCTATCTTTTCATTTGCTTTCTCGCACCGGTCAAAGAGTACCACGGCCCTTTCCCCTTTTGCCACAACCATTGCACGGGTACCTGGAATGTTCAGAAAGATGATTTCCGAACTTGTCAAATGTCTGTAGGTCGCCAGAACACCCGTGAATGAAAGCAAAATTGCCAGCAAAAACAGGTTGCGTAAGCTCCTGAAATGTTGTACCTTACAATAATTGTAAAACAACAAACCCATGAGAAGAATAATCGTTACCTGAAAATAAGATGGATAAATTCCTTTAATGACCGCATGAGGCAATGCTTCTACTATATTTACAGATATCAAAACCAAACGGACAGACCAATCCAGTACAAAAGCGAAAATGGAGGTAAAAAAACCTGAAATCAGCGAAAGAAAAACCACCACAAACGAGAGGTAAAGTATGCATGTTACCAAAGGTATTACAGCCAGATTGGCCAGCCAGAAATAGACCGGAAACTGATGAAAATACTGAAGAGTGAATGGTAGCGTGCCAATCTGTGCTGCAAAAGTAACAGAGAGCAGCAACCATATTTTGTCCAGAAAACGGCTTTTAAAATAGAGACGTTTGTACAACAAGGGTTGAATGACTACAATCGCTAAAACTGCTGCATAGGAGAGCTGAAACCCAATATCCCTCATGATTGCAGGATCCCAGAGAACCAAAAAAAAGGCAGAAACAGCCAGTGAATTGAATATGTTGGCATTTCTGCGGAACGCATTGCCAATGACCACAAAGGTAAACATGACTGCTGCCCTCAGGATGGAGGCCGACATCCCGGTTACCAGGGCATAACTCCAAATCCCAATCAGCACTGCCGAAGTGTGAAATAGAAAACCCAGCTTCCAGCGCTTCATAAAACGTAAAAAGAAATCAAGAATAATGAAGATTAGCCCAACATTCATTCCAGAGACAGCAAGAACATGGATAACACCTGTGTTGGTAAAGCTTTGCACCGTCTCTTTGTCAACCTCATCTCTAGCCCCAAATGAAATAGATGAAATCAATGGGACACGATCTTCCTGAATACCTGACCTGTAAAGAATTTCAATCAATTTCTCCCTAAAAACCAGTGCATTGCGGGAAATATTCATCAGGCTACAACCTTTTAAAAGATCGTATTGCCCCTCCCGGAGGAAAATTCGGTGACCAATTCCCCTGTCATTCAAATACCTCCGATAGTTAAATTCATATGGATTTCCATCGTTTTCAATCAACTCAGGCAATCCGTTCATACTGAGAATATCACCGGGTTTTGCACTTTTGACCGCCGGGGATTTTGGAAGGTAGATCAGAATTTTTAGATCCGAATTGATCATTTGACAAACAACCTGATAGGTTTTTGCCTTTTCTTTGGGATAGGTATCAAGCACCACAAAATAGTGCTGATTATTAAGCGTTGGGAAGAGAATTTCTTTCTCATGAGCGCGGGCAATTCCAATAAAAAGGATGGCAATAAATAAAATGACTGACCAAATGGGCTGTAAGAAAAATGCTATATCTTTTAATATCAGCAGAATAACTACTGCAAGAAAAAGGAGTACAATAAATAAAAGGACAGGTAAATGAAGTCCGCTTTTTTCAAGGCAAACGCCCAGGCAAAGCGGAAGAAGCAATCTCACAAAGGGTGCGGAGGTATACTGAAACCCTGAATTGACCATGTGAATCGGGAATTCACATCAAGTTACGGCATTCGGGCGAGAAACGGAAAAATAACGGACAAAAAGATAAACCAGATACCGGAAAAAATAAATTTTAAACAGTCTCTTAGATTTTGGGAACTTTCACCCGGTAGGAGGCGTTCGTTATTCCCCTGGAAATTTCAGTCAAACGGCGCTTGAGCAACCTCTTTCTCAAAGGCGAACAATGATCGGTAAACATCACGCCATCCAGGTGATCATATTCGTGCTGCAGCACCCTTGCCGTGTAACCGGCGTACTCCTCATCACGCAGAATTCCTTCAGGATCAAGGTATTGAATTCTGATGTAATTTTTACGATAAACCTCTTCATGAATTCCGGGAATACTCAAACATCCCTCTTCCATCAGCTCCTCATCGCCGCTACGTTCAACTATTTTGGCATTGATAAAAGCCTTTCGGAACCCGGAGAGTGAGGGTTCATCCTTCTCAAGAGGTGATAAATCAACCACAAAAATACGGATGGACAAGCCTACCTGAGGAGCGGCAAGACCAACTCCCTCAGCATTGTACATTGATTCAAACATGTTCTCGATCAATTCGGACAAACCATTGTACTTCATATCAATATTTTCGGCAACCTTTCTCAGAACAGGATCACCATACAATGTGATTGGCAATATCATAGTCAAATATATTTTTTTTGTTCAAGATACGACTGTAGAAGAATGGTTGCACTAACCCCATCGATGGTACCTTTGTTCTGACGCTGGCTTTTCCTTAACCCAGCATCAATCATCGATTGAAACGCCATTTTTGAGCTAAATCTTTCATCAACCAACCTGATCTCTCTCTCATATTTCTGCCGAAATTTCTGCACAAAAGGGTTGATGTATCTCAAAGCCTCAGATGGTTGGTTATTCAACTGCACAGGATAACCTACCAGGACCAGATCAACAACCTCCTTCGCAAAATATTCGTCCAAAAATTTCCAGATAAGATCGGCATCTACCGTATCCAGTCGGGTCGCGATCAACTGTAAAGTATCAGTTACTGCCACTCCTACCCTTTTTTTGCCGTAATCGATGGCCATGATCCTTCCCATACCTTCTTTCAATTTCATTTGAAAATAATTTGCTTTTCATTTGCCAAATGGAATACCCCTGAGGTTATTATCATCTTGTTTGGTGATTTCCAAATCATGGCTATTTCACATCAAAGATAATGGTTTCAGAAATCTTAAAAAAATGAGAGGAGCAATTGTAATGGATGATGATAAGTTAATACAAATTAAGAAACACTTAACACGCGGAAACGTTTTTAGTGTAAAACGTTTCCTATATTTGCGCCCGAAATTTAATTGAATTTTGGAGTAATGGATAACGAGGATATACAAAAAGAGCGATTTCAGGAATGGGTTGAACCGATAAAGAAACTCTTCTACGCATATGGGTTGAAAAACCTGAGCATGGACGACTTGAGTCGCAGTTTAGGTATATCAAAAAAGACACTCTATACCTACGTAAAGAACAAAGAGGACCTGATTGAGAAAATCTTCCTTTATCAGGAGTCAATAGTGTTCAAAATGGGTGAGAAAATTGATGGTACCTCCATCAATGCCATAGAAAAACTATTGCGAATCAGCCAGTTGGTGCACGACGAATTGAAACAAATCAACCCTATGATTCAATTCGAAATGAAAAAATATTACGCTGCGATTTTTGAAGCCTACGTGGAGAAAAAGCGAATCCAGGTGTTTGAGGGGATGAAAATCAATATGCAGCAGGGAATAGCTGAAAAACTTTACAGGGACGATATAAACATTGATGTGGTTGCCACAATATATCTTAACAGCTTCATAGAACTTCACAATTCAGATATCTGTAAAGTACTGGATATAAACTTTCTTAAGCTTTTTGAAGTGTTGTTTGAAAATCATATCAGAGGCATCTCTACCCCTGCCGGTATCGCTTACTTTGAATCAAGAAAAAACGAAATTTTAGAATATATTAACACAAATAAAAAATAACAACTATGTCATTTTCTTTTCGTTATCTGCTTTTGATAACCATTATTTCACTTATCCTTGGCACAGATAAAACCGAAGCCCAGGATTCCTTGCACCTCTCTCTACAGGAGGCCCGACGTCTGGCTTTCGAAAACAACACCAACATCAGGAATTCAACTTTGGATATGGAGATCGCAAGAAAGAAAATCTGGGAAACAACAGCCATAGGATTGCCACATGTCGATTCAAAAGCTGCCTATCAATTTCTTCCCAACGTCCCCACTTTGCCTCCGGGTACAATGGGACCGGGTACACCGGCAGTTGAACTCGGTGTGAAGAACAATGCAACTTTCGATGTAACTGCCTCACAGCTTCTTTTCAACGGATCCTATCTGGTTGGATTAAAAGCTATGAAGACCCTTTACCTGCAAACGAACGAGAATAAAGAAAAAATAGTACAGGATATTAATGAATCAGTCATTAACACCTATTATATGATTCTTGTCGGTGAAGAGAGCCTTAAAAATCTTCAGAAGAATCTCGACAACGTAAAAAAAACGGCATATGAAATAACCGAAATGAACAAACAGGGTTTTGTAGAAAAAACCGATGTTGACCAACTCGAACTTACAGCCAATAACCTGAAGAATGCCATGAATCAGGTAAAAGGGAATTTAGATGTGGCCAACAGGCTCCTTAAAATTATCCTGGGCCTGGATGTAAACAAAAACGTGGTTTTGACCGAATCACTTACTACCGGCCAGACTCTCCCGGTAATTGTAAACTCACTGGTCAATGAGACATTTAACATCGATAAAAATATTGATTACCGGATCATTAAAACGGCTACTGACCTTTCAAAACTCGAATACCAAAATGCCATAGCAGCCTATATGCCTGTGATCTCGGGGTTTTATAGCCATACAGAAAAAGTGAACAAACCCGCGTTTGATTTTACAGTGAAAGATATATTTGGAGTTAATGTAAGTCTGCCGATTTTCAGCAGCGGACAAAGAATGGCAGCCGTTTCCCAGAAAAAGCTGGCTATCAGTAAAATGGATAATACCAAACAGCTTGTCTACAACAACCTGATGATGCAGGCAGATCAGTTCCAGACAGATTTAAAGCTTAAATATGAGAAGTATGAAATACAAGGGAAGAGTCTGGCGCTTTCTGACGAAATATACCAGCGTACCCTGGAAAAGTATAGAAACGGTGTATCAACCAGTATGGATCTGACAACTACCCAGAATCAATATCTGACAGGTCTTTCCAGTTATTATCAGAGTATATATGATCTGGTAATAGCAAAGACCAAACTGGAAAAATTGTACAATATAAACCAGGAAATCAATAAAAAACAGTAATATGAAAAACACATTATTTACCCTGGCCATCCTTGCCACACTGGTCTCATGCAATCAAAGCAACGACAAAAAAGGAGAATTGGAAAAATTGAAAACTGACCGTGAAGTTCTGAATACAAAAATTTCAAAACTCGAATCTGAAATCAACCCAAATCAGCAAAAGGTTGAAAAGGCTATTCAGGTAAAGGCTTCAAAGCTAGAAACGACTCCTTTCAATCACTTTGTTGAAATTCAGGGTGTAGTTGATGCCGATCAAAACGTTTCGGTTAGTCCGCAAATCGGCGGAGTCGTATCCAACGTTTATGTAAGAGAAGGTTCGGTTGTCAAAAAAGGTCAGATTATGGCTACGCTTGATGCCGAAGTGCTTAAACAGTCGGTCGAAGAGGTCAAAACCCAGCTCGATATGGCCAATATCATTTATGAGAAACAGAAAAATCTTTGGGACAAGAAAATTGGTAGTGAAGTTCAGTTTCTTCAGGCCAAAACAAGCAAAGAGTCACTTGAAAGAAGAATCAAAACTTTGCAGGAACAAATCTCCATGGCCAGTGTCGTCTCTCCTATCAGTGGATCTGTCGAAAGTGTTCCTTTGAAAGTAGGACAAATGGCATCTCCCGGATTACCTACTTCTGTTATTAGGGTTATCAACATGTCTTCTGCCAAAATTACGGCTGAAGTTTCCGAAAATTTTGCCTCAAGGATCAAAAATGGCAACCAGGCTTTTATACGTTTCCCTGATCTTGGAAAAGAGATTGAATCCAAACTGAGCTTTACCAGTCGCTTCATTGATCCTTCCAACCGCACCTTCAAAATCGAATGCCGCTTTTCAACCAAAGAGTTCGAGTTGAGGGCCAACATGATTGCCTACGTAAAGATCAAAGATTATACCAATGAGACAGCATTGGTTCTTCCGGTAAACATCGTCCAGAGTAACCAGTCGGGAAAATTTGTTTATCTCGCTGTGAAGCAAGGTGATAAATTTTCAGCAGTTCGTAAAACGGTAACAACCGGAATGGATTACAATGGACAGACAGAAATTTTATCAGGACTTAATGCGGGTGATCAGGTTATTACTGCCGGATACCAGAACCTGAAAGAAGGTGAAGCTGTCATTTTCTAATCGACAAATAAAAAAAACATGTCAAAAGATAAATCCTTTATCAAAGAATTTTTTGCAACCAGCTGGGCTGTAGATAATAAAACAAGCGTCTATGTACTGATGACTATTATCTCCATTCTTGGTCTGTTAAATTATTACCAAATCCCGAAGGAGCAATTTCCGGAGGTCGTAATTCCATACATCATTGTCAACTCTCCATATCCGGGTACATCACCTGTAGATATTGAGAACCTGATAACACGTCCGGTAGAAAAACAGTTGAAATCTATCGCAGATGTTAAAAAGATCACCAGTAACTCAGTGCAGGACTTTTCCTCCATCGTGGTTGAATTTGATCCAAGTGTAGCAGTTGAATCGGCCAAACAGCGCGTTCGGGATGCTGTTGACAAGGCAAAGAGGGATTTGCCAAGCGACCTGCCGGACCAACCCCAGATCATGGATGTGAACCTGGCAGAATTTCCGGTTATGTACATCAACATTTCGGGTAACTACGACCTCGACAAGCTGAAAAAATATGCCGAAATCATTCAGGATAGAGTTGAAGGTGTAAAAGAGATAACACGTGTCGACATTGTTGGAGCCCTGGAACGCGAGATTCAGATCAATTGCGACATTTTTAAGATGCAGGCTGCCCGTGTTACTTTTTCCGACATTGAAGGAGCGGTAGCCCGCGAGAACCTCACCATTTCGGGTGGTACCATTACCATGAACGGGACCAAAAATTCGGTTCGCCTTAAAGGTCAGTTTGAAAATGTACAGGACGTTCGAAACATTGTGGTGCATGCCTCCGGTGGCGCCTACATCAAACTGAGTGATTTGGCTGATGTGAGCGATAGTTTCAAGGAACAGGAGAGTTTTTCGCGACTGGATGGTAAAAACGTCATAACCCTGAATGTGATCAAGAAAAGTGGCACCAACCTGCTTGATGCTTCTGACCAGATAAAGGAAATTGTCTCTTCGGTTAAAGGCAAAGAGCTACCGGATGATCTCACCTTGACCATCTCCGGTGACCAAAGCCGGATGACCCGCAACACGCTGGAGGAGTTGAACAACACCATCATCATTGGTTTCATTCTGGTTACCATCGTATTGATGTTCTTCATGGGTTTTACCAATGCTTTCTTCGTTGGTCTTTCCGTGCCACTTTCCATGGCCATTGCCTACCTGGTCATTCCTAACATTGGATTTACGATGAACATGATCGTAATGTTTGCCTTCATTTTTGCCCTCGGAATTGTGGTGGATGATGCTATCGTAGTCATCGAAAACACCCACAGGATGCATCAAAGACATAGGGATATACGGGTCGCGGCCAAACTTGCTGCCGGCGAGGTTTTCCTGCCAATCCTATCCGGCACGTTAACAACACTGGCACCCTTTTCCCCATTGGCCTTCTGGCCCGGAATCGTAGGACAGTTCATGCATTACCTTCCTGTCACATTGATCATTACACTATTCGCATCACTCTTTGTCGCATATATATTCAATCCGGTATTTGCTGTATCTTTTATGGCGCATGAATACGATTCAGATGCAAAAGCGGAATGGAAACAAACGAAGAAGGTTTTGCTTGGAATGTTTGCCCTGGCTGTTGTCTTCTACCTCTTCAAATCTTTTGGGATAGGCAATTTCATCGTATTCGCGATCCTGATGGTATTCTTGTACCACCATGTCATCCAATACTGGATCAAGTCGTTTCAGGAAAAATTCTGGCCAAAAATGATGGCTGGTTACGAAAACCAATTGCGTTGGGTTTTGCATGGTTATCGACCGGTATGGTTGCTTGGCGGAATGATCGTCCTTTTCTTCATCACTATAACCCTTACCGGAATTGTAAAGCCCAAAGTGCTTTTCTTCCCAGACAGTGATCCCAACAGTATTATGGTATATGTGAAGATGCCCGGAGGAACTGATCAAAATGTAACCGACAGTGTTACGAAAATAGCAGAACATCGCGTCTATGATGCTATTGGACAGCACAATCCGGATGTTGAATCTGTGATCTCCAACGTCACCGTAGGAGCCGACGAACAAGGATTTTCATCTGCCGGTAAACCATTCAACAGAGGCAAAATATCCGTCAATTTTGTGGAATACAAGTATCGCACCACCGGAATCCCGACAACCAAATATCTCGATAAAGTTCGTAAATCAGTCGCCGATATTGCTGGAGCAGAAGTTACTGTTGGCAAGCAAAAAATGGGACCGCCAACGGGACAACCTATCAACATAGAGGTAACAAGCGAAAATATGGAAAATCTTGTTGCGGACGCCTACGCATTCCGCAACTACCTTGATTCACTGAATATCCCGGGGGTGGAAGAGCTGAAAACTGACTTTGAAATCAACTCACCGGAGGTCATGATCAACATCGACCGCGACCGCGCTCAAAGAGCCGGATTGTCGACCGGTCAGATTGGTTTGGAACTCAGAACTGCCCTCTTCGGGAAGGAGATCTCAAAATTCAAAAAAGATGAAGATGAATTTCCTATTACGCTGAGATATTCTAAGTTAACCCGCGAAAATATAAATTCACTGATCAATCTGGATATCACCTACCGGGATATGAACTCCGGGCAGCTTAGGACCATTCCTCTTTCAACGGTTGCCAAAATCGACTATTCCAGTTCCTATGCAGGTATAAAAAGATTGGATCAAAAACGGATCATTACAGTCTATTCCAATGTGATTTCCGGTTATTCTCCCAATGACATCGTGCCGAAAATCAAGCAATTAGCCAAAAATTATCCTTTGCATCAGGGTACGTCCATCAAGCTCACAGGAGAGCAGGAAGATCAGAATGAAACCTCGGCTTTCCTTTTGAGAGCAATGATTATAGCATTGGGCCTCATCTTCTTTATTCTGATCACCCAATTTGGTTCAGTCAGCAAATCCATCATCATTCTGAGTGAGGTAATTTTCAGTGTGATAGGGGTATTGCTTGGCGTCATAATCTTCCGCATGGATCTGGTAATCATGATGACCGGTTTGGGTGTTGTAGCACTTGGTGGCATCGTCGTTCGAAACGGGATATTGATCGTAGAGTTTTGCGACGAGATGAAGAAGAGGGGCATGAAAACAAGAGATGCCATTGTACAAGCCGGAAAAATCAGGATAACTCCTGTTGTTCTTACAGCTTCTGCCACAATTTTGGGTTTGGTGCCTCTTGCAGTGGGTATGAACATCAACTTTCAAACCCTTTTCACTTCATTCAATCCACATCTTTACTTTGGTGGCGATAATGTTGCCTTCTGGGGACCACTCTCCTGGACCATCATCTTCGGATTGAGCTTTGCGACATTCCTTACACTGCTATTCGTTCCGGCGCTCTACTATCTGGATTATATCATAAGGATCAAGAACCGCAGAAGAAAAAATCTAAAGAAAATCAAGGCCATCAATAGCTAATTGATTTAGAAATAGATAGACGAGAATAAAAGGGTTTCCAAATTGGAAACCCTTTTCCTGTTTTCCTCGGTTTTTTTGGATTTAAAAAAATGGTATTGAGAGACAACTAGTTACATCAATATTTTTGTAATTTTGGGTGGCTCGATTTTTATCCAAAATGTTTATACGCCAGAAAAACAACAAAAGCGGCACTGTCAGCATCCAGATTATCGATAAAAGCAGGGGCAGATATAAAACGGTCAAGACCATTGGTACAAGTATGGATCCATTGGCATTAGACCGGTTAAATGCCTAGGCCAAGGCCGAACTGATACGGTTGACCCAACAGCTCGATTTCAATTTTAACATCGACAAAGAGAAGGAATTAATTGATCTGTTCTTTAGAGGGATAGATAAAATCCGTTTAGTCGGTCCGGAACTAATACTTGGAAAACTATTTGACGAAATAGGTTTTTAACGGTATCAAAGATGAGCTTTTCAGGCATCTGGTCATAACCCGTCTGTGTTATCCCGTCAGCAAGCTAAAGACGACAGATTATCTGTTTAAATACAAGGGGATCAGCGTAGATGTCGAGCGGATCTACCGATATCTGGATAAGTGAATATTTCGAAAAATGCACTAACGTTTATAAGTACTATAAAACCATACATATACAACTAACGGGGGTTGTATAGGTTCAGGTTCATATTGTGGGCAAGAGTAAAAATAATAAAATAAATGCTTTACCATTATTATCATGGTAATTTTCATGTCATTCACCTTGTTTAAAAAAGAAAACCCGCCTGCCTCCTTTACATTCAAGGCATAGCGGGTTTGCTATTTCAAAAAATCGCGAACGGTTTATACGACCGATTTTGGTGTGTCCGTCTGAGGGGCGGCAGTGCGCCGCGCCAGCAGATCGGCGTAGTATTTACGGGCGGTGTTCTGCTGGCGGAGCGTTGTTGTGAAAAGCGGAGTGTAAAGGGATTTGAATTTTACTCTCAATTTCGGTATCTTTATATAAAGCGCAGAAACAGGAATTTAAGAAGAGATACTTGATCATGATTAGACCACAAACAATCATCCCGCATAATTATCAACAACAATAAAGGATGTTCAGATCGGTTTATCAAACGAAATATATTCGACCGACTGAACATTGGACAGATTATTGATGAAGTATGGCTGTATGAGAGAGGTAAAGTTAGATTATTGACAAAAAACAAAGGGTAGTGAACTACCCTTTGCAGTGCGACGTGCCGTGGCACACACTAAGAAGCCTAAACTTCTATGCCACAAATATACGGCAGGAAAAATCAAAAGTCAAATAATTAAGGATATTTTTTTACAGCCTCACTTTTTTGACCAATCACCTACAACTTATTTGGCTGGTGTTGTTTCGTCAGCTCTAGTGGCAATGCGCCTTGCTAACAGATCGGCATAATACTTACGGGCAGTGTTTAGCAGGCTAAGCGTCGTTGTAAAAAGTGGCGTGTTGAGCGCTTTGGCCATGGCCAGCACATAGTCGCAAAATTCGCTGTATCTTTTGAACATCTCCATTCGAATGCCCTTCAGATCATAGGTTTCAGTCAGGGCGGTAGTGGTCATCCGTCCTCCAAACATGGTTTTGAAGGCTTCGTTGGCATTCGAAATCCGGGTTACATAACGTTCCATCTTCAAAAGACCGACTTTCGCGCTGTAGTTCGGGCCTGCCAGTTCACCGATCAGCTTATCGATGCCAATGGTTTCCGCTTCGTAATTTAAGCGGGTCAGGCTCGCAAACGTATCGTACAAAATACGCAAGACCCGGCTGGCTTCGACTTCAGCTTCATCGTCAGAAATCGCGTAAAGTTTCAGGGCTAGTCCAAAAGCCTCCAGGGCTTTGTCGCGAAGGTCATCTGCCAACGCAATTTTTTCTGTTTTTTCCATCGTGCACACCTGGGAAAGCGCCTTTTCGTACTTTTCTGCATACCCTGCCAGATCTTTCACATAGGTAGTAAAGGGTGCATCGGTCAGCAAAGCCGGATCTTTATTACTTCCTCATTTTGACCTCCCCCAACCCCTCCAAAGTTTAAGTCATTTGACT
>CAYHQN010000004.1:0-10012 GCA_964358545.1 uncultured Tangfeifania sp.
CATATAACAAAATAAACCGTCTCTTTTTTCAATTTGGTAAAGTAGAATTAGGGACTCTTCAATCTTATCTGTGGGAACAATGGTTTCGTTAATGTTTTTCCCCTGAATTTCGTCGGTAGTAAATTGAAAAATGGTTTCAAACGATTTATTAATGGCAAGCACCTTTTGATCCTCATCGAGCATCACTATCCCAATCGGGCTGTTCTCAAAAAGTTGCTGAAACTTGATTTTCTGAATTTCTATCTCGCGTTCGGCCTTTTCGGTGCTTCGAAAAATGTTTCTGGTCAAACGCACCACCACTAAAGTAGTCAGTATGCTGAAAATAATGGTCAATAAGGACAAAAGAAGGGCAGGATTGATACGCAAATCATCAGAAATATAAATGTCTAACAAATCTTCTAGAATAATCGCCGAAAGTACCACAGGAAGAATAGCACGCAGCACCCGGGCGTTTGCAGAATTTCCAATGAACTGCCGCAGAAAAATCCCTTTTGGACCTGCCATGGCAATCAACGCAAGACCCAGTAAAAGAAAAGCAATGGAAGTGGGTAGAGACAATGGGATAATGTGACCACCATATAGAAATGGCGTTCCAAACAAATAACCCAGTACCGCAATAAAGCCAGCAAATGCCACAACCAGTCCTAACGAACTTATTAGGTTTGGCAGATTTTTTCGGCCGGCAAAAAGAATATTTATAACAAAGGCCATACCGCAAAAGAAAAACAGTAGGCCCGAATAGGGCGACATGTGGTTAATCGGAAAATTGCTTATGGTAAAAGTAACCGGAAACAGACGGTCTTCGAGGAAATTAACATTGTTCCAGAAAAAACCCAGAAATGTTATGAATCCATAGAGCGAAAAGAAAATGCTCACTGCAATCGTGTACCATTTATATCGCACTTTAACGGGATTATAAGCACCAGAAATCAAAATGATGCCAAAAGCCATAGTTGATATGGCAGTGGCCGGGGCCATGGGAATATAATCACTTCTGAAACTGGAAAGAAGATAGATTCCCGAAATCCAGCCTACAAATGCCAATACACCTAAAAAAAGCAAGACCCAGCCATTCAACGATAAAACCTTCGAATAATCGTGTTCCTGATTAGTCTTAAAATTATTCATAAAATAATTTAGCTAAAATGTTGGCCTTATAAAAAGCCCCTGGCACATTTCCAAGTAGCGTTTATTTACAGACCTTGATTGTTTCCTATTCCAAAAGGAGGTATTCAAATATCATTAGGAATATTGTATGGGTATATTCCTGTGATTACCTATGTTTAAGTATCATTTGTTAAGTTGTTGGAATTCCCAACTTAGTTATTTCCCAAAGTTATTTATTTTATTGAAGCAACAAAAGCCTCTCTTCCAATATTTTAATTTTTTCTTCAGCATCCGCTTGCTTCTTCCTTTCAACCTCAACAACTTTGGCAGGAGCGCTGCCAACAAACTTTTCGTTGCTCAGTTTCCTCACCACGGCCTCGAGGAATCCTTTGATGTAGGCCAGTTCTTCGTTGATTTTGGCCACCTCAGCCTCCAGGTCGACATTTCCGGCAAAAGGAATATAATAGGCCGAAGCTTTCACCATAAATGTTGCTGCACCTGTAATCTCTTCCGAACAAGTTTCCAGCTTTGCTACATTTCCCAACTTGGAAACCACTTCGTTGAATTGTGGAATATATCCCTTTTCTCCAGGGATGATGAAGAGTTCAATCTCCTCTCTGGTTGGAATATTTTTTTCCTTACGGATACTTCTAATTCCGGAAATCACCTCTTTGGCCAACTCAAACCTTTCAGTAAGTTCTTCATTTTTTGCCGAAGCCCTTGGCCAGGAAGCCATCATGATCGACTCGCCTGCTTTGCGGTCGCCGATCAACTGCCAGATCTCTTCACTGATAAACGGCATAAACGGATGCAACAGCCTAAGTAGCTCCTCCAGCAATTCAATTACCTGCATATAAGTTTCTGAATCAATCGGTTGCTGATAGGCCGGTTTGATAATTTCCAGCAACCATCCCGAAAATTCGTCGCGAATGGTGGCATGAATGGTCAGCAGTGCATCATTCAGCCTGTATTTATTGAAATGATCGTCCATCGTTAAGATCGCCTCGTCCAGCTTGGCCCTGAACCATTCAATCCCTAACCGGGAATGTTCGGGCTGGGGAATGGTAGCATCTATTTCCCAGCCGTTGATCAACCGGAAGGAGTTCCACACCTTGGTCAGGAAGCCTCTTCCCTGATCGGTCAGTGACTCATCAAAAAGGATATCATTCCCGGCAGGAGAACAGAGCAACATACCAACCCTCACACCATCCGCTCCATATTTGGCAATCAGATCGAGCGGATCGGGGGAATTGCCGAGGGATTTGGACATCTTCCTGCGCAGTTTATCACGCACAATTCCAGTAAAATATACATTCTTAAACGGAAGGGTTCCTTTGTACTCATAACCGGCAATTACCATCCTGGCGACCCAGAAGAAGATAATTTCGGGAGCCGTTACCAGATCGTTGGTAGGATAGTAATAATCCAGATCGCGGGTATCTGTCGGATCTTCCTTCTCAAATACTGACATCGGCCAAAGCCAGGAGGAGGCCCAGGTGTCGAGCACATCTTCATCCTGGTGAAGCGCATTCAGTGCTAACGCAGGATTTCCCGTTTTAATTCTTGCCAGCTCCAATGCCTTCTCCTCAGTTTCGGCTACCACGAAAGAGCCGTCCGGCAGGTAATAGACCGGAATACGGTGCCCCCACCAGAGCTGACGGGAGATACACCAGTCTTTGATGTTTTCCATCCAGTGGCGGTAAAGATTCTTAAATTTGGAAGGATAGAACCTTATGGCGTCGCTTTCAACTGCTTCGAGGGCGGGTTTGGCCAGATCGCCCATCTTTAAAAACCACTGAGCTGAAAGTTTCGGCTCAATCGGAACGTGGGTCCTTTCAGAATAGCCAACTTTGTTGATGTAATCCTCAATTTTCACCAGATTTCCTGCAGCTTCCAGCATTGGTACAATCTGTCTACGGGCTTCGAAACGATCAACGCCAACCAGTATTTGCGCTTTTTCACTCAAAGTACCATCATCGTTGAAGGTATCGATCACCTCCAGATGATGACGGATGCCAATCTCATAGTCGTTGGCATCGTGGGCCGGTGTGATTTTCAGACATCCTGTACCAAAATCCATCTCAACATATTCATCCTGAATAACAGGTACGCTGCGGTTGACCAAAGGCACTAATACCCTTTTCCCTACCAAATGTGTGAAACGCTCATCGGCAGGGTTTACACAAACCGCCGTATCTCCCAGTATGGTTTCCGGCCGGGTGGTAGCAACAGTAATATATTGATCGGTCGTTCCTTCAACCTGATAACGTACGTAATACAATTTGGACTGCTCTTCGCGGTGGATGACCTCCTCATCCGAAAGCGCTGTTTTTGCAGCAGGGTCCCAGTTCACCATACGCACACCCCGGTATACATATCCTTTGTTGTAAAGATCTACGAAGGTGCGGATGACGGAAGCCGAACGGATCTTATCCATGGTGAATGCCGTACGTTCCCAATCGCAGGAAGCGCCCAGTTTCTTCAATTGTTCCAGGATGATCCCACCATGTTTGTGGGTCCACTCCCAGGCATGCTCCAGAAACTGATCCCGGGTAAGGCTATCCTTTTTAATCCCCTCTTTCAAAAGCTTATCGACCACTTTAGCCTCTGTAGCTATGGAGGCATGGTCGGTGCCAGGTACCCAGCAACCATTTTTTCCAAGCATCCTTGCACGGCGAACCAGCACATCCTGGATGGTATTGTTGAGCATGTGTCCCATGTGCAGCATCCCCGTCACATTGGGTGGCGGGATCACGATGGTATAAGGTTCGCGCTCATCCGGCTCCGAGTGAAAGAAATTTTGCTCCATCCAGTAGCTGTACCATTTGTCTTCGATGGTGGTTGGGTCGTATTTGTTGGGAATTTCCTTCATTATTTCAACGAATTATACTTTAAAATCAATTTTTGGAAGATGCATCACTCCCTAATCTTTTACAAGTTGACAAAAATAGGAAAAACGAGCAAATAAGAAAGGAAAGAGTCGATCATTCTCAATTCTAATTTCGGCTAAAGCCCTATTCCATTTACATTCTATGCCCGTCAGCTAAAGCAGACGGCAATGAAAAAACCCCGGATATTAGTAAGCGATTCGTGTTCTCCACTCTTTCCATAGTATTTTGCTATGCAGAAAATCGTTTTTCTTCATGAAATACCGTAAATTGTAATGAAAAGATCAAATTCATATATAAGCATTTCTCTTTCATTGCCGTCTGCTTTAGCTGACGGATAAGATGATTAAAAATAAAAAACGGCTTTAGCCAAATATAAAAAATGAACTATGTCATACGTTAAGATATGGGTACATCTGGTTTTTGCAACCAAACTTAGGGAGCACTTGTTTTCCAAAGAAATAAGCCTTGCAATTCATGAACACATAATGTCAAACTGTAAAAAGAAAGAGATCTTTTTGCAAGCAATAAATGGTTCCGTGGAACATGTTCATAGCTTAATCTCACTAGGAAAAGATCAATCTATTGCGCAAGTAGTTCAACTTATTAAAGGGGAATCATCTTTTTGGATTAATCAAAATCATGTGCTGCACAATAAATTCTCCTGGCAGGATGACTATTTTGCAGTGTCGGTGAGTGAATCACATCTGGAAAATGTAGTTAAATACATCAAAAATCAGGAAGAACATCATAGAATTAAGTCTTTTTCGGAAGAAGTTGATGAATTTATCTCAAAGTATGGCTTCAAACTTATCAAAGACGAGTAAAATCTTTTATCCAAATTTTGGCCAAAGCCGATTTCAATTACAATTCAATATCCGTCAGCTGAAGCAGACGGCAATGAAGAGTCTGTGACATCTAATAGAATTTCTTCACCCCAATCACTTCTCTCACTTCCAGCAGGGTTTTGGAGGCAGAAGCCCGGGCCTTTTCGGCGCCAAGCCTGGCTACTTTTGAGAGATATTGATCATCTGCCAGCAACATCTCAATCTTTTCACGGATAGGAGCGGTGAAATTGATGATATCTTCGGCCAGCTGCTTCTTCAGATCCCCATAGCGGATCGAACAATTGTTGTATTGAAGATCGAAATGTGCCACCACATCGGGTTTAGAGACGACATCCAGCAAGGTAAAAAGATTCTGAATCACCTCGGGCTTTTGCTGGTTGGGCTTTGTCGGACCGCTGTCGGTTACTGCCTTCATCACTTTTTTTCGGATTTTCTGAGGTGAATCGGCCAAAGAAACGGCATTTCCCTCCGATTTACCCATCTTTCCCGAGCCATCCAATCCGGGGATCTTCACCATATCCTGTCCTTCAAAAATATAAGGCTTGGGTATCGGAAAGAGATCGACATTGTACATACGGTTGAAACGTCGGGCAAAGGTGCGGGCCATCTCCAGGTTTTGCTCCTGGTCCTTCCCCACCGGCACCAAATGGGCCTTGTGGATGATGATATCCGCAGCCATCAAAACGGGATAGGTCAGCAAACCTGCATTGACATTGTCGGGCTGCTGCCGTGCCTTGTCCTTGAATGAAGTGGTACGCTCAAGCTCTCCAAGATAAGCATTCATGTTCATCAACAGATAAAGCTCGGAAACCTCCGGCACATCACTCTGAATAAATACAGTAGCTTTCTCAGGATCAATACCGCAAGCCAGGTATTCGGCAAGTACCTGTTTCACATTTCCGAAAAGGTGGTGGGGAACTGGATGGGTGGTCAAAGAATGAAGATCGGCAATAAAAAAGTAGGTATCGTAATGGTGCTGCATCTCGATGAAATTCTTTACCGCTCCGAAGTAGTTTCCTAGGTGCAGGTTTCCGGTCGATCTTATTCCGCTGACAACTGTTGGCATGACTGAAAGTTATTTTTCCGGCACAAAAATAGCAAAACTCATCTACTGCACAATCTCAAAATTATCCGGTTCAATCAGCGGTTCGCCCTTCAACCGGAGGATAATCTGCGCAACAGCAAGGGTATCCTTTTCACAGTAACGGGCAATTCGTTCCAGATCGCCCTCTTTGTAATACACTGTGGCTACCTGACTGCCATCGATGTCATCCTTGGGGGTTGGCACATTAAAAATGGTACAGAGAAGATCGAGGGAGGTATAGTGCTTGAAATCGCCAAACTTCCACAGTTGCATGGTATCCATCAGGTAATCCCTCACCTCCCAGGGTTTTGCCCCTGCAATGTCAAGAATGGAAGGCAACTTCAATCCATTGATCAGCACACGTCTGGCGATGTAGGGAAAATCGAACTCCTGTCCGTTGTGGGCGCACAAACGATGGACCGGATTGGCCATAAATTTATCGAGCATAGCTAAAAAATCTGTGAGCAGAGTGGCTTCGTCAGTGCCATAAAATGATTTCACCCGGTAAACTCTTTTGTTTCCTCTCCGGTAAATTGTGCCGCATGAGATACAAACGATTTTTCCAAATTCCGCATAAATTCCTGCCCGTTCAAAAAGCTTTTCGGCCGACTCTCCCTCTTTGGCCAATGCCTCAGACTTACGAATCCATAGCTTTTGAAGCTTTTCAGGGAAATCTTCCAGCTTCTCTACCTGCGGAACCGTCTCAATATCCAGGTAAAGAACATGTTCAGGTTGTAATTTATCAAGCATAACAGAAAAATTAAAGATTACAAATTACAGATTAAAAATTAGAATGAATATCCTTAATTTTTAATCTGTAATTTTTAATTTGTAATTATTTATGTGTGGTCGTTCAGATGTTTTTCAATGTACTGCGTAATGATATTGATGGCTACCTTGTTGTTTCCACCTTCCGGAACGATGATATCCGCATACCTTTTGGTTGGCTCAATAAACTGCAGGTGACTCGGGCGTACGGTATCTTCATACCGCTGTAACACCGTTTGGACATCCCTTCCCCTTTCTACCATATCACGATGAATGACACGGGATAAACGTACATCCGCCTCACAATCAACAAAGATTTTGATATCCATCAACTTACGAAGCTCTTTAGGCCAAAGAATGAGAATTCCCTCCACAATAATGGCCTTTTGTGGAATAATGGTAGTTGTTTCGGCAGCCCTGGTGCAAGTGAGATAGGAATAGATGGGTTGTTCTACCTTTTCTCCGCGTTTCAATTTGCGGATATTCTCAGCCAAAAGTTCAAACTCCAGTGCATCAGGATGATCAAAATTTATCTTTTGACGCTCCTCCAAAGGCAGATCACTGTTATCACGGTAGTAGGCATCCTGCGACAGGATAGTCACATCCTTTTCGGCCAACCGTTCTATAATTTTATTGACTACCGTCGTTTTGCCGGATCCAGTTCCTCCGGCGATTCCAATGATCAGCATGCTCATACGCCAAATTCTTTTAAGCTTTATTACAAAGATAGGTTAAATTTCGGCCAACCAGAATTTTTGATCTTCCTGAAGATAGGGCATAATGCATAATATCTGTTATTTTTGCACTCTGAACTAAATACAATACAACATGTTTAACCATATAGTCCTCTTCAAACTCAAAGACTTCCAGAATGATCAGATCAAATCTGATATCCGCGACCAGATAAAAAATGCACTCCTCGGACTTAGAGATAAAATTACCGAACTAAAATACCTTGAAGTCGGCAATAACTTTGAATTGAATTCCACCTCTTTCGATATCAGTCTGGTTACCCGTTTCGACTCTTTTGAAAGTTTTGTAGTCTACCGTGACCATCCGGAACACCTGAAGGCGGTAAGATTGGTGCGCGCTAATACTGTTGACAGGGCGGTAGTGGATTATTGTGATTGACGGAGAAAGAGGGAAAGACGGAGGGACTGGGACGACTGGGACGACTGGGACGACGGAGATGACGGAAAGGCGGGGACGGTGTGGAGACTGATGGTACCACAAGTACTTTAGTCACTTTAGTTCACTCTAGTTACTCTAGGCACTTGATGACAAAACATAATATATCGACCAATGAAAAACCTTTATCCGCTGAAATTCAGGCCCATCTACAAGGAGCGTATTTGGGGAGGAGATAAACTGCCTGCACTGCTCAATAAAAATTACAGCATTGCCCATTGCGGTGAATCCTGGGAAATATCAGGGGTTCAGGATGACATATCGGTTGTTTCGGATGGATTTCTGAAAGGGAACAGTCTGGAGGAGTTGATCGAAGTTTACATGGGAGAGCTGGTCGGAGAAAAAATTTACGATCAGTTTGGAACAGAATTTCCCCTCCTGATAAAATACATCGATGCCAACGACCGTCTCTCCATCCAGGTGCATCCCGACGATGAACTGTCGAAAGAACGCCATGGCGCTTTTGGCAAAACGGAGATGTGGTATGTTGTGCAGGCAGACGATGGGTCTGAACTTATCTCCGGTTTCAACCGGACCATCGACAGGGATAGTTACCTGATCGCCCTTCAGAATAATAAACTGGAAAATCTGTTGCAGTTCGATCCGGTCAAGGCCGGTGATGTCTTTTTCATCCCGGCAGGCCGGGTCCATGGCATTGGGAAAGGTATTGTCGTAGCCGAGATACAGCAGACATCAGACGTCACCTACCGGATATTTGATTTTAACAGGGTGGATGACAAGGGAAATCCGCGTGAACTGCATACTGAACTGGCCCTTGATGCCATCAATTTTAAGCACCACGAAATTAGTTATGCCGCTTATCAACCCAAACTGAATGAACCGGTAGAATTGGTAAAATGCGTCTATTTTACCACCAATCTACTGCAGTTGACCGGAGAAATTGAAAGGGATTTCAGCAAAACAGACTCGTTTGTAATCTACCTCTGCTTCGAAGGATCATACACCATCCAGTGGGAATCCGAAACGGTAATTGTTTACAAAGGGGAAACCCTGCTGGTCCCGGCCTCCATCGAAAATTTTATTTTAAAGCCGGTTGACGGAGCCGAAACAAAACTGCTCGAAGTCTATGTAGAATAGGTTAGGAGTTATAAGTTATAAGTTATAATCCTGTATATCAGAATTTAATACAACCCGTAACTCATCTATCATAACTTATCACTAATAACTCATATCTCATAACTCATATCTCATAACTCATCACTTATAACTCATCACTCATAACTCATCACTCATAACTTATAACTTCTTATCATGTTGATCAAAAGTGCCGAATTCGTCATGAGCAACACCGATCCCGGATTATGTCCGGAAACCGATCGGCCCGAATTTGCTTTTATCGGAAGATCCAATGTTGGAAAATCTTCCCTCATCAACATGCTGATGGGAAAAAAGGATCTTGCAAAAACCTCTTCAGAACCAGGAAAGACCAGATTGATTAACCACTTTATCGTCAACGACGACTGGTTTCTGGTCGACCTGCCGGGATACGGGTATGCCAAGGCTTTGCGTTCGAGCCGCGAAAAATGGATCAAATTCATCCGCAAATATATCCTGGAACGCGAAAATCTTTATTGCGTGATGGTCCTGCTCGATATTCGTGTGGAGCCGCAACAAAATGACCTTGATTTCATGAATTGGCTTGGCGAAAATGAGATTCCTTTCGTCATGGTCTTCACCAAGATGGATAAACTGGGCAAAGCAGTTGTGGAGAAAAACCTTGCCGCCTACCACGAAGAGATGTTTAAAAGCTGGGAAGAGCTGCCTCAGATTTTTATCACTTCGGCTGAGAAAGGAACAGGAAGAGAGGAGCTCCTGGATTTCATTGAAGGAACGATCCATCCTTAAAAAGGCTTTCCTTGTTTAAAGACTGTTTAAAAATTGTTTTTTGTCCGTTAGGTCAATGTCATTAAGTTAAGAAAATATAATTTCATAATTCGCATATAATCAATAGATTGCTTCGTCGTACCTCCTACCAATGACAGATTTTTATAAACTGTCATAAAGGGATTGTGCGACGTTGAAGATTACCAATATTTGAATAGTCGGCCTGTTGTATATATTACAGATTATCAGCAGATTGCTTCGTCGTTCCTCCTCGCAATGACGAA